>CALGRQ010000534.1 GCA_937880795.1 uncultured Dyadobacter sp.
ATACCGATGGGAATGTATTGGTTTTATTCCAATAGGTTTTCTGAAATTCGCGAATTCCTTCCTTATTCTTATCCACAAAATCAGTCTCCAAAAGATATAGGCGCGAACCAAATTTTGTTACTCTCGAATGCTGCATGTTGAAGCTTGTTGAAGTGGCCAATAAAGGCGTTGTGGTAAGCTTGCGTCCGTTTAAAACTTCTATTAGTATAGAACCAGAATTCATATCAGTAGAAAACAAGGCTACATGCCCCGGCTTAGTTGCCTCAAAATTACTAATGCCCGTTTCTAACCACTCTCTGTCCGCTCTTATTTTTTTCATTTCCAATATCTTGCCACCTTTCGACTTCCATTCTTCCGCATATGAAAAAGCCATGAGAGAATCCTTTGAGGTATTTCCATAGTATATAGCCACTCCCTGCGCAGGTGCGGTAATCTTCATCCACTGAACACCCTTTTGAATCTGGTAGGGAATGCCTGGATGAGCAAGATATATGTTAGAACCCGCCTTTAGCAAATTGGCATCCGTAGACAATGGATTCAGCATAAGCATTCCGGATCCAGAAAGCGCATGCGCCGTCAAATCAAAAGTACCAGGATATAGTGGGCCAATGACCAGGTCCGACTTTTGAAAGGCTGTATTGGACAAGATGGCATTCATTGGCTTTACGTCATTACTCACATCGTAAGCCCATAGATTTACGTTAATACCTTCACTGCGCAATTTTTCTTTCGCGAGTGTAAGGCCTAAATAATAATCGTAGGCAAACTGATTCGTTCTACGTTTAGCAGTCACAAACTCATCCAAACGGAAAGGAAGTAAAACCGATACATCAAAAAAGCCCTTCTTCCATTGATCATCATTTTTACCAATGGATACTCTTGGGCCGTCTTCAACAACTGCCTCCTTTTCACTTCTATCAATCTTAAACTGCTTTTCAAGTTGAGATACAAAAGCCTGATCCGTTTTAGACAGCGATCCGTTTGAAGACAACGATTGTACCAATACAACCGCCAATTCCCGATCGTTGGGATATAGCTTTTGCATTTCCCGTAACTTGGTCAAATCACTCATTTGACTCAAATGGTATTGTTTAAGGCTCTGGATATCCTTTGCGTATGAAGAGTCTTTTATTCTCGATAAAGTCTCCAAAGCTTCCTTTTGTTGACCTGTTGCAAAGCTATTGGCCGCCAACAAATAGTATACATCATTAATTTTGGCCCATCCGGGATATCTGTTCTGGAGCTGCAATAGCATTTGCCGACTTTCTCTATTGCGTTTTAGCTGATATGCAGAAAGTGCATAATAATAATGCGCATACGGCGCAATATTGGCGTACGATGGATCTGGATTCGCAATGGTTAATGGAGAGAGTTTTTCCATTGCCACTGCATACCGATTCTGATTGAAGTCGTTGAGCGCTGCCTTATATTTTGTTTCCGCCGGGGTGGTCCTTTGTGCAAGTACCGCATTACCCAGACAGAATGGAATCATCAATGTTATTAAAAGCTTCAATTTCATTAGCGTGTAGTGATTACTCGTTTGATCGGACAAATTACAAAAAGCGTTTGTAGCTAAAAAAGAACGGGCAATGTTTCGTTTCAGAAACATTGCCCGTTTATACTATTTCAAAAGAAAATTACTTCTTTTTGGCTCTTTTTTCCAGCTCGGCTTGTTTCCTTTTAGCTTCCTCAGCAGCCTGTAAAGACTTCTCCAGATACTTCTGGAACTTCGTTTGCTTTTTCTCCCCGTTTGCACTCTTTCTTCTGTTTTCGTCCAAAATGGCACGAATTTTATCCTCGTTTACAAACTTCTTGATCAACAATTGTTGTGCAATAGTTACAACGTTTGAAACGAAGTAGTAGAATGTCAAACCAGCTGGGAACGAGTTAAGAACAAACATGAACATCAATGGCATGATGTAGCTTAGCATTTTCATGTTCACCGGCCCTGGCTGTGTTGGCGTGATCTGGTTGTTGTAATAAGCATATCCAATACTTGATATTGTCATCAGTATTGTAAACAAACTGATGTGATTTCCAATACCAAAAGGAATTGTGAAAGGCAACTTGAAGAACGAATCATAAGTTGACAAGTCATTAGACCACAAGAAATGCTGTTGTCTCAATTCAATCAAATTCGGAAATAAAAAGAAAAGAGAGAACAAAATCGGCATGGTAGCCAATACCGGTATACAACCACTCAAAGGACTCACTCCCACTTGTTGATAAAGCGCCATTTGATCCTGCTGCTGCTTCGCCATATCATCTGGGTTCTTCTGACGAATTTCTTCAAGCTCAGGCGCCAATAACCTCATTTTAGCCATACTCATGTACGACTTGTAAGTTAAGGGCATCAACAATGTTTTCACAAAGAGAACCAGGCAGATAATCAAAATCCCGTAATTGGAAATGAATTTTTCAAGCAAATTGAAAAGAGGAACCAGTACGTATTTGTTGATGGGTTTCAAAAATGCATAACCCAAATCCACATTCTGATCAAAATCAACTGCATTTACCTTGTCTACGACATGGTACTCGTTAGGTCCTAGGTAAAACTGATAGTTCGCTTCACCGCTCTGAGCCGCCGATAAAGGAATACCAGCCGCGATGTTCATGGTTTTTACGACTATCGGATCGTTAGGATTTACATCCGCTTTCAACGAAACGTTCGTCAAAGGATGTTTGTTGGCGATTAACCCTGCAAGAAAATATTTATGCTTAATGGTAAACCATTTCACTGGATCAGCCGTTTGCTCTTGTTCGTTGGAAGTAGGGCTGGTTCCTAACTTTTGCAAATCGTCGGTATAGTAGTTAATGGTAACCACCTCCCGGTTTTTCTTCATGTCATTTTCGAGTTGCAAGAGGTCATTCTTCCAATCGAACTGGATGAATTTGTTGGCCTGTCCTACTCCATTCGACTTAATACCGTAGTCAACCACGTATCCTGTACCACGTACCAGATATGTTTGTTCTACAACCTGATTGTTTGGCAGGGTAGCACGGTACGTAACAGTAGCCGAATCCTTTTCCGAAAGTGTTTTTCCCTTAGCATCTGTGGTAAAGTAAAGGTCTGTTAACCTTACATCACCAGTTGGTGTTGGGAAATCAATTTGAAATTTGTTGTGATTTTCAGCAATTAGGTAAAGTGGCTTCTGGTCATAGGTTTTGTACTTTTTCAACATTACCTCTTTCATAACCCCTCCTTTGTTCGTGAAAACGACACGCGCATCCTGTGTTTCAAAAACAATTTCCTGTGGAGCAACGGGTGCCGAAACCGTCGAATCGGAGGTATTAGCCTGTAAAACAGCCGTATCGGATGCAGCAGTATTTGCAACAGAGTTTCCTTTCGTTTCATTTGTAACCTGAGTTATCGGAGTGGTTTCCACAGGTTGCGGAACCAGCATTTGATAACCGATCAACATCAGCATGATAAGCACCAAGCCGACTATAAAATTCTTATCCATTCTAAACTTTTAAATATTGAAATAGTAAACCTTTTTCGGAGGGCAAAGGTAATAAGTTTTTCCCGATGGCTGTTTATAAACAGTCGATTACTAACCTATTCTGGAAATTGCCGCTCTCTTTTCATGAGAGTATGTCAAGGCTGCTTTCACAAAATGAACAAACAATGGATGCGGGTTCATTACTGTACTTTTTAGCTCTGGGTGAAACTGAACACCCATATAGAATGGATGCGATGGCATTTCAACCATTTCCACCAAATTGTTCTCAGGGTTTATACCCGTTGCCAATAGTCCCTTCTCTTCGAAATTTTTAAGGTATTCATTGTTGAACTCATAACGGTGGCGGTGACGCTCCTTGATGTTCAGTTTACCGTATATACGACTTGCCAGGGTATCTTTTTTAATTTTACATGGATACGATCCCAAACGCATGGTACCACCTTTGTTGGAAACATCCTTCTGATCTTCCATCAGGTTGATCACCGGATATTCTGTTGTAGCATCCATTTCAACCGAATGTGCATTTTTCCATCCAATCACATTTCTTGCATACTCAATTACAGCCATTTGCATACCTAAACAAATACCAAAGAATGGGATTTTGTTTTCGCGCACGTACTGAATCGCAGCAATTTTTCCTTCAATACCGCTTTCTCCAAATCCTGGTGCTACCAGTACACCATCCAAATTTTCCAACTTTTGGATTACGTTGGCTTCTGTCAGGCTTTCAGAATGGATCCATTCGATGTTAACCTTGCACTCATTTGAGGCACCTGCATGTATAAACGATTCAACAATCGATTTGTAGGCATCATGCAGTTCTACGTATTTCCCTACCAAGCCTATCGTTACCGAGTCAACCGGATTTTTAAGTCTGGACAAGAACGTTTTCCAGGCATCCAGGTCAAGGTCTTTGTCGTTATATATGTCGAGCATATATAGCGCACGCTGATCCAAACGCTCCTTCAACATCATCAAAGGAACCGCATATATCGTATCAGCATCCATTGATTCGATCACTGAGTTGATCTGCACATTACAGAACAATGCAATTTTCTTTCTGATATCCTGTGGAAGAGGGTGTTCGGTACGACAAACCAAAATATCCGGCTGTATACCTGCTTCCTGAAGCATTCGAACCGAGTGTTGGGTTGGTTTGGTTTTTAGCTCCCCTGCCGAATTAAGGTATGGGATCAAAGTAAGGTGTATAACAAGAGTATCCTTCTCGTTCAATTCAAACTTAACCTGACGAACCGCCTCAAGAAATGGCAGCGATTCGATATCCCCAACGCAACCACCAATTTCAGTAATTACGATATCGTAATCCCCGGTTTGGCCCAAAAGAAGCATATTTCTTTTAAGTTCATCCGTAATATGTGGAACGATCTGAACCGTTTTACCCAAGAAATCACCACGTCTTTCAGCAGTAATAACGTTGTGATATACCCTTCCGGTGGTTACGTTGTTGGCCTGGGAAGTACGAACATTTAAAAAGCGTTCGTAGTGTCCTAAATCCAAATCCGTTTCCGCACCATCGTCCGTTACGTAGCATTCACCATGCTCGTAAGGATTCATTGTGCCCGGGTCAATATTTAAATAGGGGTCAAATTTTTGTATTGTGACTGATAGGCCTCTGGCTTGTAGCAATTTAGCCAATGAGGAGGCAATTATTCCTTTGCCGAGTGAAGATGTTACACCGCCCGTAACGAAAATGTACTTAGCGGTCTTTCGTGCTTTAGAAGCCATGAGACGTTGCTTTTTTTCTATGATTACGGGATACAAAGGTACAGAAAAAATCGAAAGCCTCTCACTCCTGATAATTTAATTATTCATAGATTAGGCTTAATGAATTGTAGGTCTATACGGTTAAGTCGCTAAAATAATTTTTTATAAATATTTTATGATTGGTTTTATACCAACGAATAGATTGAAAATGCTATTCCTTTTAGCTCAAAAGGCAATTACTCTGGGTCAGCTCTCTCTCAACTCAATCTTTGAAAGGCTTACATCAAATTTACCTATAAGGCCGTGTATCACGTGGAAATAAGTTTATCGATGACAAAGGCTCCCATCAGTCCGACCAAGGGCATTGGGAGCCTTTACTTTGGTTATAACCTAACCGGGCATCTATAAAATCGCTCTTGAACTATGACAACCTGTCCTTAAAACTTTCGTAACCAAAACTACGTACCAGTTTAAATTCGCCCTTGGAAGTCCATATACCAATGGAAGGTAAATTAACGCCGTTAAATGTCGTCGTTTTTACCATGGTATAGTGAATCATATCCTCAAATATAATCCTATCCCCAGGTTTCAAAACTTCCTTCACCGAATAGTCTCCAAGGTAGTCTCCGGCAAGGCACGTCATCCCCCCCATCCTATACGTTGGCTTTCCGGCAACCGGTTCCATATCTGCCCCAGTTATTACCGGCTTATATGGCATTTCCAGTGTATCAGGCATATGCGCCGCAAAGGAGGTGTCCAGAATCGCCACATCGATTCCCTGGCTATCCATCACATCCAAAACCGTCGTAACCAGTTCGCCTGTCCGCCAAGCTATGGCCGAGCCAGGCTCCAATATCACATCTAGGTTATACTTTTCTCTGATGGCCTTTACAACCTTAATCAACTTCTCAATATCATAACCTTCTCTTGTCATAAGATGGCCCCCTCCCATATTCAGCCATTTTGCCTGATGTAGCAAATCACCAAACCTTTCCTCCAAAGCTACTAATGTACGTTCCAGAGTATCAGAACCATTCTCACACAACGTATGGAAGTGTATTCCTTCGATTCCCTCAGGCAAAACATCCGGCAATTTGTCCCTTGTTACACCCAAGCGTGAGCCGGGAACGCAGGGATTATACATATCTGTGGCGACCTCAGAATACTGAGGATTGACCCGAATTCCACAGGATAATGCCTTATCTGGATTTTCTTTCTTATAGGCTTCCACCCTATCCCTGAATCGTTCCCACTGACTTAAGGAGTTGAATGTGATGTGGCTGCTCCTTTCCAGAATTTCGGTAAACTCCTGATCCAGATAGGCGGGCATATAGGTGTGCGCCTGGTACCCCATATAGTCGTTAATCAGTTTAACCTCATTCAATGAACTAGCCGTGGCTCCTCTTAAATACTCTTTCACAATGGGAAAAGCACTATACATAGAAAACCCCTTCAGCGCTAGAATAATGGTACATCCGGCCTGTTTTTGCACAGAATCAATCAAACTTAGATTGTTTCGCAACAGCTCTTCCTGCAATACAAAACAAGGAGATGGTATTTGGTTGTAATCAACTGGCATTTTTCAAATAAATAGAATGATGAGACGACAGCAAAAGACTTTGTTCTTTACTTTTACAACAAAAGTATAGCATTGATGTTCCATAACATCACTTCATTTTCATTTTATAACACATTCCCAAATTAATGGCCTTTCTCGTATTGGATATAGAAATGACCGGCCCCGAACCCGGTTGGAATGAAATTATTCAAATTGGTGCCGAATTATTCGATGACCAATGGCGCTCGCTCGGTACTTACTTGCAAAATGTATATCCTGAAAACGAAGAGGCATTTTCTGTAAAATCGGAGGAGGTACATGGACTGTCGCTAGACGATTTAGAGGATGCCCCCATGATTTACGAGGTCCTTCCTGAGTTTGAAAAATGGATCAAAAAGTTGAACATCGGAAAACCCAATCTTTCGAATGTAATCCTTTGCGGACAAAGCGTGATCAACGATATCAACTTTTTAAGATTCGCATATAGAAGCGAAAAAATGAAATGGCCTTATTCCAACAAGATGCTGGACCTACATACCGTCTCCTACTTGTTTTTCAAAATCCTGGAAAAGAATGGGCAAAACGTTCCTCGATCATTAAGCCTGGGTTCGGTTTCATCCTATTTCGGCTTCGAAAGGGAGGAAGAAACGCATAATGCCTTGGAAGACGCCCAACTAACGGCAAAATGCTTTAAAGAATTTTTTAAGTTAATTGACAAAGCCAAACTCATATGATCGACTACAATCCGAAGGAATGGTTCAAGTATATATTCTATTTCCAGCGGGGTGATACAACGCTCAAATTATTACCGCTAATGATTGCCATAGGGGTCTATGCCAGCATAGTGGCCTACATCCTATTGGAATATCTTAAGTTAAGTGACAGCACAGATTTAAAAAACATATCCATCATGCACTCCCTGCTGGGGTTTGTAATTTCCATGCTCTTGGTTTTCAGAACGAACACTGCCTATGACCGTTGGTGGGAAGGCAGAAAACAGTGGGGGGCCTTAATGAACAGCAGCCGTAACCTGAGCCTTAAAATTAATGGACTGGTTCCAACTGAATATAAGGCAGAGCGCCAGTTTTTCCGGAACATGATCCCGAACTATGCTTTCGCCCTTAAAAACCATTTACGTGGCAAATTTATACCTGGCGAATTTGAAGCAACTGCCTTTATGGGAAGCGAGGTACTGGCTCCAGACGATCATGTTCCCAACCAAATTGCCGCAGCTATATATGCCAAAACCTTCGAACTGCAACGCAATGGCGTATTATTGCCTGAGCATGTGATTGTGCTGAGTAACGAAATAGAAACATTTACCAACACCTGTGGCGCATGCGAGCGGATTAAAAACACGCCCATCCCCTTGTCGTATAGCTCATTTATCAAAAAGTTCATTTTTGCCTATTGCCTAACCCTTCCCATTGGTTACGTCTTTAGTCTGCATTATCTTATTATCCCGTTTGTCGTTTTCGTATTTTATGTACTGGCTAGCTTAGAGGTGATTGCAGAAGAAATTGAGGATCCATTTGGCGTTGATTCGAATGACTTACCGGTTGATCGAATCTGTGCGGGTGTTAAGAAATCGACACACGCCATTCTCGCGTAAGGACTCAAAACCCACCAAAAATTAAAAACTGATTAAAAAGGAAATAAAATTTCATTAAAATTATTTTTTTTCAGAAATATTATTTTGAACCTCAAAAAGCACTTTTTGTGGTTTTTTACAAGATTTTGTAGATGATTTAAAGGTCATTATCCCGAAACTTCAAAAAAATGTATTCGAAACACAAAAAAACAACCCTAGTATGCCAAAAATGCCGTTTTTAGTTTAAAATTGACTATTTGGCTAATGATCCTAAATGTTGTTTCTTGCATACATCCTACTGAATAGTAGGTTTTAAATGTTCAAGAAAGACTATAGATTATGCTTAAATTAAAAAAATTCTCAGCACTACTATTAGCCGTTTTGGGGACAGTTGCAGCCAATGCTCAGTCAGTAGATACAGG
>CALGRQ010000535.1 GCA_937880795.1 uncultured Dyadobacter sp.
ATTGGATTCGCAGGGTTGATCAAGCCTGATTAATGATTTTGAAGAGGGCATACTTATTCCTAAATTGCGCCCCTGTTAAAAATATGCATTTAATTTCAGGTATTTAATTTATTGTTATTCAGTGTGTTGTGTTGATTTTTTTGGTTTTAAAGACCAAGGTATTTTCTTCTAACGACACAAAAGAAGCTTTATCTGCGTATCTGTTTCTAACAAAGCAGGAGGCTTAGAGGCAGGAAAACGAGAAAATCGGCCGAAATTTTATTTTTATGCAGCTATAGTTCAATTGATTTGTTAAAAAAGGTTAAAGAGTTCAGGTACAATGAAGGAACTCATTGATAAAGGCAATCTGCCTAAACATATAGCCGTTGTTATGGACGGTAACGGAAGATGGGCCCAAAATCAGGGTGCAGCACGTATTTTTGGGCATCGTAATGCGATTAAAGCAGTTAGAGAAGTAACTGAGGGTTGTGCAGAATTGGGAATATCCTATCTCACACTTTATGCTTTCTCTACGGAAAACTGGGCTCGCCCGGAGTTTGAAGTAAGAGCGCTCATGGAATTACTGGTTCAATCCATACGCAATGAGTTGCCCACGATGTTGAAAAACAATGTAAAGCTTGATACCATTGGTGATATTGAGAGTTTGCCCGTAAGTTGCCAGCGGCAATTGGCGGAGGCTTCGGAAGCAACCAAGGACAACACCGGACTCAATCTTGTTTTGGCATTAGGATATAGCGGGAAGTGGGATATTACGCAGGCGGTGAAAAAGATTGCCTTGGATGTTCAAAATGGGGCCTTAAAGGCAGATGATATTACGGAAAATGTATTATCATCTCAATTGGCTACAAATCCTAGGCCTGACGTCGATCTGATGCTCAGAACGGGTGGAGATCACCGCATCAGTAATTTCCTGTTGTGGCAACTCGCTTACGCCGAATTGTATTTTTATGAAGATCTATACTGGCCGGATTTTAGAAAAGAAAATCTATATCAGGCAATATTGTCTTACCAAGGCACAGAGCGTCGTTTTGGTAAAACAGGTGAACAAATAAAAGCGAATAGTGCTAAGTAGAATAATATGAACCTTGTGAAAAATTTGATTAAATCATTAGCACATCGTAATGGCGTTTTGACTTTAATGTTGCTATGTTGGTTTTTTCAGGCAAATGCGCAAAGGGTTGGCTTGGGAGCAAATACAACGAAATCCAACTCGTCGGCTATAACATTTGATACTGCAGAACCTAAGGAGTATACCATAGCAGAAGTTACGGTTTCCGGCACTCAGTTTTTGGATCCCAATTCAATGGTTTCCATATCTGGCCTTAAACCGGGTGACAAAGTTCGGATTCCGGGCCCGGCGATTCCTTCTGCCGTAAGACGGATGATGGATTTCGGAACCCTGGATGACGTGGAGATAATGGCTACGAAAGTTGAAGCGGAAAAGGTTTGGCTAAATATCCACATCAAGGAACGCCCGCGTTTATACAAGGTTTCATTTTCTGGCATTCGTAAAGGCGAACGTGAAACGCTGAATGATAAAGTGAAACTGATTAAGGGCCGTGTAATAACACCTACTGTTATAAAAAACACTCAGTTGGTGATCAAGAAATATTACATGGATAAAGGATTCTTCAACACAAAAGTGAAAGTGTTGCAGATACCTGATTCTACAAGAGGGCAAGCAACGCTTAACTTTACGGTGACTAAAGGCAAGAAAGTTAAGATTCAAAAGATTGATATACAGGGGAACTCTGCTATAAGTGATCGTACACTTAAAAGCAAGATGAAAGGTACCAAGCAGAAGCGTATAGGTAGACTGTTCAACCCTTCAAAATATATTCCTAAAAAGTATGATGAGGATAAGGAGAAACTAATTGCTTACTACCGTAAGAATGGTTTCCGTGATGCAGTTATAGAATTTGATACCATCAGAAACAATGGTGAAACGATCAGCGTTGACATCAAGATCGATGAAGGAACCAAATATTTCTATCGCGATATAACTTGGTCTGGTAACTACCTGCATTCGTCAGAAGTGTTGGGTAATATACTCGGACTTAAAAAGGGAGATGTTTACAATCCGGAAGAATTGGATAAGAAAATTAACGGTATTCCAGGTGCGGACGTCAGCTCCAAGTACATGGATGATGGTTATTTATACTTCCGAATTGACCCGACTGAAAAAGCAGTTGAAGGGGACTCTATTGATATAGAACTTCGTTTGTATGAAGGTAAGCAGGCAACAATCAATCGTATTTTGCTAAACGGTAATAGTAAAACCAGTGACCGCGTTGTGTTGCGAGAGTTATTCACATTGCCAGGTCAGAAATTCAGCAAAACTGAGATTATCAACACGCAACGTCAATTATCTCAGATGGGGTATTTTGATCCGGAAAAGATCCAGATTAATCCGATCCCAAATCAGGCTGACGGTACCGTGGATATTGAATATACAGTAGAAGAAAAGCCGTCTGATCAGATTGAGCTTTCTGGTGGATGGGGAGGTTACATTGGTTTCGTGGGTACTTTGGGACTTGTGTTTAATAACTTCTCCTTGAAAAACATACCAAACCGTGAAACATGGAGACCTTTGCCCTCGGGAGATGGACAAAAGTTATCGCTGAGATTCCAGGCCAACGGTAAGCAATATCAAACCTATTCGATGTCGTTCAGCGAACCATGGTTGGGAGGTAAAAAACCAATTAACTTTGGGGTGTCGCTTCAAAGAACGGTTTATCGTATGACCGACTATAGTTCTATCTACGGCAGAATGCCAGGTGCGGGAATTAACTACCGCGGTGGCTATTTTAACAACGGTATTACCTTATCCTTGGGACGTCG
Source organism: uncultured Dyadobacter sp. (assembly GCA_937880795.1). Taxonomy (GTDB): domain Bacteria; phylum Bacteroidota; class Bacteroidia; order Cytophagales; family Spirosomataceae; genus Dyadobacter. The sequence goes on from CALGRQ010000535.1 coordinate 2,842, forward strand.
TTTGAAGGAACCGGATAGAAACTTGGTGATGACGCATTCCTTATCTTACCAACGCTATCGTTTGGATAGTTTGGACATTTTCCGAATTGGTTATAGCACTGGGGTATCTAACAATGTTTCGTTCAATACAACCATTTCAAGGAATACGCTTAGTGACTTCCAGTTTCCAAGAAGCGGAAGTAACATTTCTTTAAGTGCTACATTTACGCCTCCTTATTCGTTGTTACGTAATAAAGAGTTTACCAATATCACTGATACCTTCCGTTGGGTTGAATATCATAAGTGGATGTTTGACATGAGCTATTATGCAACCATTACCGGTAAACTTGTATTGAGTGCAAGAACGCATATGGGTTATCTGGGAACCTATAATGACAAAATAGGATATAGTCCTTTTGGTCGGTTTATTGTTGGGGGATCGGGTCTTGCAGGGCAAGGTACTTTCTCATTGGCTGGTCAGGATATTATCGGTTTACGTGGTTACGAAGATCAAAAAGTAGGACCACTGGCGCAAAATGGTTATCCTGCATCTGGTGGTGGTATTGCTTACAACAAATATGTAATGGAACTTCGCTACCCGGTATCGCTTAACCCGCAAGCAACGATATTCGTGCTTGGTTTTGCAGAAGGTGGAAATAACTGGGGTAGTTATAAAGAGTTTAATCCTTTTGATCTTAAACGATCTGCCGGGGTGGGTGCTCGTATCTTTATGCCTGCTTTTGGTTTGCTAGGAATTGACTGGGGATATGGATTTGACAAGATCCAGGGACGTAAAAGTGGGGCACAATTCCATTTCACGATTGGACAGCAGATCAGATAATATTATTAAACAGTTTTCGTTAAAGGGGTGCAAAATATTACCCACATAACATGAAGAAGTTTTTAATTTTACTAGTTTTGTCTTTAACAGCAGTAGTTCCTGGCTGGGCTCAAAAGTTCGGCTATACTGACATGGAGTTCATCATGAGTAAAATGCCGGAATATCAGCAAGCTCAGGGAGAGATGAAAAAATTCTCTGAAAAATGGGCACAGGAGATTCAGGATAAATATACCGAGATAGATCGTATGCAAAGGGCCTACATGGCAGAAGAGGTGTTGCTGACTGATGAACTCAAAAGGAAGAGACAAAACGAAATAAAAGAAAAGGTTGCCAAATTGATGAATATC
>CALGRQ010000536.1 GCA_937880795.1 uncultured Dyadobacter sp.
CGGCGACCACCGAGATCTACACTCTTTCCCTACACGACTCTCTTCCGATCTGACTGATGGAGAGTTTTTGGGTACCCAGAGTGGTATGGAAATGAGAACAGCCCTGCATGAAGGAAGAATATATTTTAAAAGAGGAGGAGTTTTTGTTGACCCATTCTTTGTATTTCAGGCGGATGGTTCAAAATACCCTAACACAACTGCCAATGACGCCCTACTCAAAAAATGTGTAAATTCCCCTGATCCTAGTACCGCTAGTCCTAGTTACTTAGGTGCGGTAACACCAGAGGGTATTTATTGTAACGGGAAATTAATAACTGATAGACTTTTTTTAGGAAGTTATAATGACGGAGGTACACCTGTTGTCTTTACCAACCTTTACGCTCATGTCAACAGCCAACTTGGTATATTAAGAATTACTGCCCATAGGGATGTACCAGGTAATACCAACACTTATAGTGGTTTCAATGGCAGCCTAATGGATCCAATTATTCGTGGAGAAAATGGAAGTTATGCAAATCCAAGTCTTGGTTTTACAAACATTTCAATTGTAAAGGGTTGCTTTTATGATGACCTCCCCAAATATCCAGAAGCCAATCCAACGCCTGCTTGTACCACCAACCCAACTATAGGTACCATTTCAAACATTACGCAAACAGGCCTTACTTTCAATTATTCTGGAAGCGGTGTAAGCTCCATCAAATGGAGAATTAAGCGTTCCGACAACGGTGAAGCTGCATCTGGTACCAGCAGTACCACAAGTACAAACATTACGTATGCAACACTACCTGCTGGTAACTATACCTTGGAAATTGAAGGAAATAACTGTACTTCACTAACCAATACCAAATCATTTACAGTGACTGCACCTGTTGTAGGGTTACCTAATTGTATCAATGGTCCTGCCATTTCAAACATTTCCTCAATTACACCAAGTACTGCCAATATTACCTTTACGGGTGATAACCTAACTGTATTCTCATGGAGAATTTTAAGTGGAACCACGGTTATGGGTTATGGAAAAACTGCCCCATTGAGTTCTAAAACAGCTAGTATTGAATATCCTTATTTGGCAGCAGGGACCTATACTTTTGAAATGACTGCGGAAGACTGCCGTGGTACTACAAGACCAACAAGAAACTTTACCATTGCCTCAACAACTGATACGAGATCTATTTGTGATCGTGGACCTACATTGGGTAGCATTCCTAATTCTGGTGAAGAAGCCTTGACATTCCAATTTGATGGCAACGGCGTTTACGCAATCGACTGGAAAATTTTACAAGGAGGTACTGTGATTCGCCAAAACAGAGTTAGGCCGACAAGCAGTACGCCGACGATTGATTATACAACCCTACCTACCGGAACTTATACGTTACAAATTGCTGGTGGTAGTTGTATATCTGCATCAGGAACGACTGCTAAGACTTTTGCGGTAAACACCTCATTGCCTATTTACATCGCCAACTTCAAAGGAAATACAACAACGAGCGGTGTAGAATTGTCGTGGGAAGTTGTTTCTGAAAAAGATGGCGCAGGATTTGAAATTATCCGTTTCGGTGATCAGGCAAAATCAGAAGAAGTGATTGGAAAGGTGATGCTTACTGATCGCCGAGTAGGAACGTATAAGTTCAATGATGAAGCACCTCTACTTGGAACGAACTATTATCAGTTGAGACAAATTGATGTGGACGGTAGCTCAACCAAAAGTAAAATCATCTCTGTAACTCCAAGCGTGATTTCTGGGACAGTGGTTGCTCCAAACCCAGCTACCGACTACGTAAACGTTCAGTTTAGTTCTCGTACAGCCGGTACTGCCGACGTCGCGATATACAATATTTCAGGAATAAAGGTGTCTGGCTCTAAGATTCAGGTAAGTGAAGGGAAAAATAGTCACCGTATCCAGATTGGAAAACTGGCTATTGGAAACTACATCCTGAAAGTTTCTCATGCAGGAGATTCTTCTAAACTTAGATTTATTAAAGGTCACTAAGCCTTAAAAGCAATAAAGAAAAGCCGTATCGAAAACAGATCGATACGGCTTTTTTTGCCCTCTACTCTTCAATAAGTTAAATCATAGGAAAATACCTTTCTTCAATTACCCGCATGTGGTGAATAGGGTGGCCTACAATCACAAACGCCAAAGCCAATGCGGAGATCTCATTTTGATAAGCAACGCCCGACCGTTGCAACATCTCATTGGTCATGTTCTTGAATAAGGCAAGGGTTCCCGCTCTCACGATATTGAACTCTTCCATTAAATCGCCAATGGTACGCTGGGCCGTATTGGTATTGGCGGCTAACAATTCCTCGTCATACCCCGGCAGAACTGTACTATCCTTTCTCGAAAAGCGTAACGCTCTATAAGCCATAATCCGTTCATTGTCTATCACGTGCTGGATAATGTCTTTAATAGTCCATTTTCCCGGCATATAAACCCTATCTCCAACAGCTAGTAGTTTGTCTAAACTCTGAAAAACGTTGTTGGGGCTATATTTATCAAAAGCTTCCAGAATGTCGACATCGTCCACTAGGTTTATATATCTGTCAAAAAATAAGGGCATTGGAGAAATATCCGAACGTTTCATAAAAATTTAATTGGGGCAATGGTATGATGTTTGGTTTAGAGTTGGTGTACCTTGCCTCTACTGCCAAGTTATCGAAATTAACACTAAAAATTGGCGCATTACTGCCAGAACAGGAAAAAGGGTACTAATTTTACCCGATTCCTAATTTTAACGTCCTTGTATGATCAGTAACGATGCCACGGTGTTTGGCCTGCTTCTGGTAATTTTAGCCCTCGTTTTTTACTCTGCTTCACTTCCTGGTAAAGGCTGGCAACGGTTTTATAGCGTTATTCCTCCGTTACTGCTTTGTTACTTTATTCCGGGCTTACTCAATACTTTTGGAATTATCAACGGTGTGACCTCTCAGCTATACCCTGTCGTATCGCGGTTTCTACTACCTGCTTGTCTGGTATTATTTACGATTGGCATGGATTGGAAATCGTTAACAAAACTTGGCCCTCGTGCGCTTATTGCTATGTTGGTGGGATCAGCCGGCATTATGATTGGTGGGCCAACTGCCCTTTGGCTAGTTAGTATTGTGAGCCCTGAAACGGTAGTCGGCAAAGGTTCTGATGCTGTGTGGCGTGGCTTGGCCACAATTGCTGGTAGCTGGATTGGCGGCGGTGCCAATCAAACCGCATTGAGAGAGGTTTTTCAACCGTCTGACAAACTTTTCTCACAAATGGTGGCGGTTGACGTTCTTGTTGCCGAATTATGGATGGCTTTCTTGATATATGGCGCAGGTGTGTCATCAAAAATTGATAAATGGCTGAAAGCGGATAGTACCGAAATTGATGCCGTAAAGGAGCATATGGATACGGAGAATAAGGTTCATACTAAAATTCCGGTGATGCAGGACTATATATTTATGGCTGCGGTGGGTTTTGGAGCAACCGGTATCGCTCATTTTATGGCAGAACGCATCTCTCCTTATTTATTAGCCAATTATCCGACCCTTGAAAAATATAGCCTAACTTCCAATTTTTTCTGGGTCATTGGAATTGTTACACTTATCGGCATTATACTTTCTGGAACTCCGTTGAGAAAGCTGGAATATGTTGGAGCTTCCAAAATGGGATCTGTTTTTTTATATATCCTTATTGCCACCATCGGTATGCAAATGGACCTGGGTGCCGTTGCCGATAACCCAGGTCTATTCGCGATTGGTATTATATGGATTCTGGTTCATGCGGTTGTCCTGATTGCAGTTTGCCGCTGGCTCCGAATACCCTTTTTCTTTTTAGCAGTGGGAAGCCAGGCCAATGTCGGTGGTTCAGCTTCGGCATCTGTCGTAGCAGCATCGTTTCATCCATCTTTGGCACCTGTCGGCGTATTGCTTGCCATATTGGGCTATGCCATTGGTACCTATGGTGGGTATATTACTGCTCTCATGATGCAATGGGTTATTGAGGGTTAGTGTACAGCGGATGTATCTACCTTTCCCTTCCCACTTTTGGTCCAAAGAACAAAGGGGACGCAAATCAGGAACATAACACCCAAATACAAAAACACGTCCATATACGACATAACCATAGCTTGTTTAGTAACCGTAAAGTCCAGAATTTTGTAACCACTTTTTAGTGCTACATCTGGCGACAAGCCCTTGGCCATAAAACTATGCTGTAATCCATCTACACGCTGTTGAACAACAGGGCTATTCACGTCCAGTTTGCTAACAAGATCATTTCTATGTAGCATATTTTGACGTGCAATAAATGTGGTAATCACTGCAACGCCAAAGGAGCCACCCAGCTGTCGCATCATGCCCGTAAATGCAGCTCCCTCGCCTATTTCCTTCCCTTTCAGTGTTGATAAAGCCAAGGTTGAGATGGGTACAAATAATAATCCTAGCCCTACTCCACGAATTAAAAGCATATTAAAAAAGGCATCTTTACCGGTGTCGGGAGTGAGAATTAAATAACCCCAATAGCTATAAAGAAAGAAGAAGATCATTCCCAGCGCAACCATATATTGCTGTTTGACACCCCTTTGAAGCAACTGACCCACTACAGGCATCATCATTGCGGTAACAATGGCGGCCGGCACCATTAACATTCCCGATTGTGTGGCAGTCCAACCCAGTGTTGCCTGGGTATACAATGGAATAATAAAAGTAGAGCCATATAAGCCAAACCCAAGTATAAATGATAATATAGTACCCACGCGAAGATTTCCATTTTTTAAGACCCGCAGGTTCACGATTGGGTTTTTATAGGTCAGTTCTCTCCATATGAAAAAGAAAAACCCTAAAATGGTGGTACCCGTCAGTAAGGTAATTATTTCATCATTAAACCAATCTTCTTCCTGTCCCTTCTCCAATACATATTGAAGAGATCCGACCGCAATAGCAAGGAATACGATACCCCAGTAATCTATTTCGCTGGCTGACTTTTTCTCTGAAAACTTGGGACTTCTTACGAATTGTAATGTCAAAAGTGCTGCGATGATTCCCAGCGGAATATTGATATAAAAAATGTAGGGCCAGCTGTAATTATCAACGAT
>CALGRQ010000537.1 GCA_937880795.1 uncultured Dyadobacter sp.
TTTTCTGGCTTTTTCAAGTTTGGATGGCCCCATATTGGCACCCGCCAGCAAATAATTAAGCTTGCCGGAAACGCCACTTAGCACCCTTCCGCCATTGGCTTCAATTTTTATTTTAAGATCGTCTCTTTCAAAATGCTCGAATACGCCTGAAATTACAAATGTCTTCCCTTCCAGCGCATTACTTTCTACCTCCACTGGTTTTTCGTCACTTTCCATCTGGACACCCGCTGCCTTGAGGCGCTCCACCATCAGTTGGTTTTCTGGAACACTAAAATACGATTCTATACTCATCGCAATTCGGCCTCCAATTTCAGGTACAGCTGTAAGTTCATCATAAGTGGCGGCACGTATGGCTTCAATGGATTTGAAATATGCAGCCAGTTTCTCAGCTACGGTAGCACCGACGAACCGGATACCTAAACCGAACAGTACATTTTTAAAAGGCGCGGTCTTCGACAGTTCTATACCTTTCAGAATATTCTCGACTGTCTTTTCACGGAAACTGATTTTCTTCGTCTTTCCTGTTTCTTCATTAAAAATGCTTTTTTCCAATAAGAGCAGCTTTTCCGAAGTGAGGTCATATAAATCTGCCGGCGTTCGTACGAGCCCGAGGTCAAAAAGCAATTCTATCTTCCCTTCACCCAAGCTGTCCAAATTCATCGCCTTCCGATGTATATAATGCTCAATACGTCCTTTTAACTGTGGTGGACAATGACTATCGTTCGGACAGAAATAGGCTACTTCACCTTCATTGCGCATCAGTTCAGAACCACATTCCGGACAATGGGTCGGGAACTCGACAGGCTCGGTCATATATTCCGCCCGCTTGCTCACGTCGACTCCCGTTATTTTTGGAATAATTTCCCCGCTCTTCTCCACGAAAACGGTGTCACCAATCCGTATATCCAGCCGTAGTATTTCGTTGGCATTGTGTAACGTAGCTCGTTTTACCCGGGTACCCGAAAGGTGAACACCCTTTACTTTCTTATAGTCGAGCAGTCTTTCGCTCACATCCGACAAATTGGCAACGGGTGTAACCGCGCCTGTACGCCCCACCTGAAAATTCACAGAGCGCAGTACGGCAGGCTTATTTTCAGCCTTATATTTAAAGGATATGGCCCAACGAGGACTCTTCGCCGTAAAGCCAAGTTCCTTTTGTTGCGCAAACGAGTTGATCTTGATCACAATACCGTCGGTCGCCAATGGTAGCGTATTGCGTTTCTCCTCCCATTCGTGTATATAGGCAATAACCTCATCAATGGTATTTACTTTTCGCCAGCCCGGAGAAACGTTAAAGCCCCAATCTTTCAGCGCGCTCAAACTCTCTTCGTGGCTATTAAAAATGGTTTCTTCACTTAGGAAAGAGTATATATAACAATCCAGATTTCGGCGAGCAGTTTCGGCCGAATCTTGTAATTTAAAAGAACCCGAAGCCGCATTTCGTGGATTTGCATATTGGTTTTCACCCAAAGTATCCATTTCCTCATTCAACTTTTGAAACGAGCTATATGGCATAAAGCCTTCACCCCGTACTTCAAATACGGGCGGTAAATTTTCCTGTTTAACCCGCAGAGGAAGCGATCTGATTGTTTTTACGTTATTGGTAATATCGTCCCCACGCGTGCCATCGCCTCTTGTAATACCCCGCACCAGCAAACCATCTTCGTAGGTAAAGCTTAGCGAAATACCGTCAAACTTTAGTTCGCAAATGTACTCGTAAGCTTCACCGTCCAGTCCTTTTCGCACGCGCTCGTCAAAACTTCTGAGTTCCTGTTCGTTGTAGGTATTATCGAGAGACAACATCGGGAAACGATGGTATACCGTCTCAAAATTTTTGGTAATGGTACCTCCTACCCTTTGCGTAGGGGAATCACTTTTTTTGAATTCCGGATACTTTTCTTCCAGTTCTTTCAGTTGTTTCAATAACTGATCGAAATCATAATCGGAAATTTCAGAAACACTGTCCTGATAATAGCGTGTATTGTAATGTTCGAGCTGTCGGCTCAGTTCATCTATTTGTTTTTCGGGATTCATATCTTTCAAGACTGTTTTATTCTGTTTCAGGATTGGTCGTCAATCAGAATAGCTATGCCAATTTCAGCCAAATTTATTTAGTTTTGCCACATTAATCGGATAAGTAATTAACTTTTTGCATTCATGACGGGTATTGCACCTTCTATACTAGCCGCCGACTTTGCCAATTTGCAACGTGATGTTGAAATGATTAACTCCAGCGCTGCGGAATATATTCATGTAGACATTATGGATGGTATGTTTGTACCAAACATCTCGTTCGGCATGCCGGTTTGCCAGGCAGTACATAAGCATGCTACAAAACCCCTGGATGTGCACTTAATGATTGAGCAACCCGACCGCTACCTTGCTGATTTTCGGAATGCTGGTGCTTCCATTATAACGGTTCATTACGAAGCTTGCACACACCTACACCGAACTATACAACATATTAAAGAGTTGGGAGCGATGCCAGGCGTAGCCCTCAACCCGCACACCCCGGTGGAGGTATTATCTGAAATTTTGGGTGATGTTTCCCTCGTGCTCATCATGTCGGTGAATCCTGGTTTTGGTGGTCAGGTTTTTATCGAAAATACTTATAAAAAAATTGCCAAGCTTGCACAGATGCGTCGGGAAGGCAACCACCAATTCCTGATCGAGGTAGATGGTGGTGTGAATACAAGTAATGCCGGAAAATTATTTGCAGAGGGTACGGATATATTGGTAGCGGGGAGCTTTGTATTTAATTCCCATAATCCTGTCCAAACCATTCAGGATTTAAAAAATGCCGTAGTGAAATGATCAAGAAGTGCCTATACATAGTACTTATTGCCACGATCAGTTTTACAACACTGTCTGCATCGCCAAATAACGATATAGCCGATGGTGGAATTTTCCCGTTAAAAGTACATTCCAACGGAAAGCATATTACGGACAACAACGGGAAACCTTTTTTAATGGTAGCTGACGTAGCCTGGCAAATGCTTCGTAAACTGAGCTATACCGATGCGGTACATTATATGGATCAACGGAAGGCGCAATCTTTCAACACCTTTTTGATCCAATTACTCCCACCACTACCTACCCAACGCAATTTCAACAAAATAGCGCCCTTCTCGCAAAACAAAATATCCCAACCCAATAAAGCCTATTTCGATTATTTAGATAAAATTATAGGCGCAGCGAAGGAACGGGGATTGGCAGTTGGGGTTGTTGTTTCACGCAAAAGCTGGAATGCCGTTTTTGATCCGCAGGGTGCCGAAGCCTGGAAAGCCTATGGTGAATTCGTAGGTAAACGATACGCCCATCATCCCAACATTATTTGGATTGTGAGTGAAGAGGAATACCAAAGTGCAGCCCAATTCAAATTCATTGCGGAAGGTTTGCAAAATACCACTCCCAATAACCTCATTGCTTCACTGTCAACCTGTTCCCCTACACTTTCCATTGATAGTTCGCCCAACAAATCCGATTTAAAAATTGTGATCCCGGATTCCACGGTTACGGTATCTGAATATGCGAATTTGGCTAACTGGCAAAAAAATTCGGCTGAACTGTCCATAAAACCTTTCCTGATAGCTAATTCAGAATTCCCCAAAGAAATAAAGGACCAGTCGGAGTTAATACGAAGCCAGGCTTACCAATCGGTAATGAGTTCTGCGGCAGGGTTTTGCCATATGAGCACGATCAAAAATTTTAATCCAACCTGGAAAGTTAATATTACCCGGGACGGAGCAGAATACATTGATCATTTTGTCAAGATACTTAAGGGCATTCCCTGGGAATATATGTATCCTAACCAATCCCCTGATCTGTTGGTAGACACCACCGATCAAAAGGAAATTGGCATATTCTCATTGTCCAACAATCGTTTGTCGATTCTCTATATACCTGTGTCCAAATCGGTAAAGCTGAATCTTAACAAACTGAGAGGAAATGAATTCAGGACGGTGTGGTATAGTCCAAGGACAGGAAGAAGGTGGGCCGGTGAAAGTTCATTACCAGCCAGAGAAGTAGTGGTGAGTCCGCCGGACCCCAAAGCTGGTTGGGACTGGATTTTATTGGTAGGTGCCCAAGATTGACGGACCTACATTCATCAGCCCACGCAAGTATCGTTATATTTGCTTCTACACGTTCTTTTGAATATCTTAAACTTTACAAAAACAGTAGTTTACGACCGTTACAATAAGGTTTCCCTCTACCGATGACATTTTTAAAATTGATATTTTGCCTCTGCGTCCTTTGCTTCACCCATGCCAGCAGCTTTGGTCAAAAAACGTTATGGGCTAGCAAGGTACTGGGCTATTCTTCCGAACACCGCCCCGACTCTTATGGTTATGCATATAGGGCCCGCCAAATCTTGGGTGAGCCTAATAAGTTGCCCACCTTTGGCAACAGCCCCTGTGCCTGGTCGCCAGCCGATTTTGAGAGCAGAAATGAAGAATGGATCAAGGTCGGCTTCGCAGAAAGCATGACAGCAAGCCAGATTGCCGTCGGTGAAAACTTTAACCCGGGAGCGATTGCTCGTGTATATGTATACAACGATGCAGGTAAAGAATTTCTCGTATATGAGAATCGTCCTGAAAAAACGGCTGTAAGAGGGCGTATGCTTAATATATTGCTTCCTGAAAAAATACAAGGAGCAAATGCCGTAAAGGTCATTTTACAACCCGACAAAGTACCTGGTGCCAACCAATTGGATGCCATCGCCATGGCCGATCATCAGAGCCTGGTAGTCGCTCACATCAACCTTGCCGGTGATCTACCCAAAGATCTGGTGAAAGAAAACTTAGGTAAAAATATCAATACCAAAGGACAAGAAATAAACCCCATTATATCCCAGGATGGCAAAACGCTTTATTTTACCAGAAGCAGCTATATGGAAAATACCGGAACACTCTCCAAGCAAGATGTTTGGTTCTCCAAGCTGAGCGATCGAGGTAACTGGGGCAAGGCCGTTAATATTGGGGAACCCATTAACAACCCAGGCAACAATGCGGTTGTCAGTGTTTCCAGTGATCAAAAAACCCTATACCTCATCAACCATTACCGACCCGGCGGAACCATGTTTTTCGGTCTTTCAAAGTCTGCATTTACATCATCCGGTTGGAGCTTTCCTCAGGATTTAAAAATCAAAGACCTATATAATGATCAGCAGGACGGAATGGATGTAACCATATCGGCAAATGAAAATGTGATGATTCTTTCCGTTCAGCGACGAGATACCGAAGGAGATAAAGATCTGTATGTTTCATTCCTTCAACCTGACCAAAGCTGGACAGAACCTTTACACATGGGCAAGACCATCAACACCGCCGACTACGAAGGAACCCCTTCTCTCGCACTTGATAATCGAACGCTCTATTTTGCTTCCAAAGGACACAGTGGCTATGGAGGCAGTGACATTTTTATATCCAGAAGGCTGGATGACTCCTGGACAAATTGGTCGAAACCCGCTAATCTGGGCCCTTTGGTGAACACTCCTCAATGGGATATGTATTTTAATATTCCCGCATCCGGTGACTACGCCTATTTCAATTCCAGTGAAAATTCACTTGGCTCGGAAGATATATTCCGGCTTACCCTGCCACCGCTACTAAAACCAGAACCTGTTGCGATCATTGCTGGAAGTGTTCTTTCGGCAGAAACTAATAAGCCAATTAACGCCGCACTGGTGGTAGACCTTAAAAAAAACAACGAGGTTTTCTCCAAAATGAATTTCGATTTATCCAAAGGCAACTATCAACTAACCTTACCTGTCAAAGAACTTTACCGCATTACGGCCAGTGAAAAAGGATATTTCTCCACAACCGAAGAGGTTGATTTAACGACAGAATCCGATTTTAGGACCATCGCACTGAACTTGATTTTGCAACCTCTGAAAGTAGGTCAACAAATCAGACTAAGCAATACCATGTTTTTACAAAGTAGTTCGGAGGTGAGTAAAACAGCTTTCCCTCAACTTGATCGTATTGTTGAAACGCTTAAAGAATACCCCACTATGGAAATTCTTTTGGAAGGACATACCGACAACCAGGGCGAGGTGGCAAAAAATGTCAAGCTATCGGAGGAAAGGGTTATAGAAGTAAAAAAATACTTACTCACCAAAGGTATTGAAGATAAGCGCATTCAAACAAAAGCATGGGGGCCGGCAAAACCAATAGCCAGCAATGCCACCGAGCAATCACGACAAAGGAACCGACGGGTGGAATTTACCATTCTCAAAATGTAATCCGTGAAGAAGGGCTGCGCCACCAAGCCCAAACTAAACGAGACCACTGCCATTATCCCATTGAAAACTCGGTGGGTCACGATAAATTGCTTATTTTCGCACCAATTCCCTCTGCCGGTATATTACCACATGCTATAAACGGAGACTAATTTTAGAACATGGTTCACACAACTAAAAGGGCAAGCACCACTACCCTACTAATATTGACTTTGATATTGGTAGCCGGTACTTTTCTCAGACTTTATCATCTTGATTCATATAGTATTTTCTTTGACGAAAAAAGTACGCTGGTTGTAAGCCAGGGCATAGTACTGGAAGGCGCAAATCAAAAAGAGGTATTTGCCACGAAGTCCTTATCTGCACCCGAATTCTGGAAAACGCCACCCTTGCAATATCCGGGGCCGGGCGTTATGACCTCGCTTACCTATACCGAACAATACCATCCAAAAACATTTACTCCCCGGGAATTTTGGGCTGAAAAGTCGCTCGCCGATTATTATGAGGCCATGACCCGAAGTGATATCGGCAATAGTCCATTTTACTATTTATTGATTCATCAATGGATTGATATTTTCGGCATCTCCGACTTTGCAGTTCGCTTGTTCTCCGTTTTCTTCAGTGTACTTATTATTGGCCTCAGCTTTTTATTTGCCCGCCGCTTTTTCGACGATACCACCGCGCTCATCACGGCAGGTATTGTTGCCATAGAACCCTTTTTTATTGCTTACAGCCACCAGGCACGTAACTATTCACTGACTTTTTTTCTAACGCTATTGGCAACTTATCTGTTTCTTCAGATTATAGAAAACAAGGCTGGGCAAAGAAAAACTGTATGGCTTTATATAGGTTACGCGTTGGCAGCAGGGTTAAGCTTACTTTCTCACTTCCTGACTATTTCGGTATTGCTGGCGCATGCCATTTATGCCCTTTTCTTCCTAAGATCTGTAAAGGGGTGGATCCGAATGGCCATTACTGCAGTAGGCGCACTTTCGGGTGTGGCGTGGTGGCTTATAGCAGGTGGCGGACAGTATACCCTGTATTCGCTTAATTACCAGGCCGCATTATACAAGCGAGTTGCGGAAACCATCCCCTTCGACAATCCGTACGGAATCATTTTACCTGCAACCCTAACGAACGTATTCAATAAAGCATTACCTATTTTTACCGATTTGGTTATTTTCACGAACGGCTTAACCGACGGTCCAGTAGGAAAAAGAAATGCCGTCATAGCCATTTTAGCCGGTGTAATATTGATCATTTGGTACCGTTTCAGAGAAAAAATTAATCCACCAAAATGGTTAGGAAATAGGCTGCCCTATATACTCATCATCGTTTCGACACTTTTTTATACCAATCACAAAGCACAGTTTGCGATACTTTCTGTAAGCCTTTTTGCGCTATCGTTTATCCCCGATATCCACAAACAAGCCAGCCCTGAACAGAAAAAACGGTTGTGGCTGCTATACATCATGGCTCTAGTGCCCACGTTGTTTTTGGTATTTATGGCCTTCCGGGGGGGGCATACGTTTGGGCTAACCCAACGTTATTCAGGATTCTCCTTTCCATATGTGATCATCATCATCAGCTTGCTTTTGCAATATTTTATCCGACTGGAAAATGAGTTCAGGCTTGTCATATTTGTATTCATGGCACTTCAACTATACTTCGTAGGCTTACGACTGAATGAATTTTATGAAGACCGGTCGGGGAAATATGGATACTTTGTAAATCCGCGCGCTCCGAACCCATATTACGCGGCGGCTCAGAAAATTAAAGAAGTTTATCAGAAAGGAGATACTATTTTCTATCCTGCGCCCGTATTTCCTATGGTATCTCAAATGGATAGAACGTTTCTGACTTATTCGATTCGCGAAGCTCAGATTACGAACTTGTACTTACCCAAGGATGCCGACTATGTTCAGAGTATGGATACCACCCAAACCAATCGAATATTCATTGTAAGGGGCATCCAAAAAGACACTCTGACTATCATGGACTTAAAAGGTAAACAATACTGATTTCGTTTATTCAAAAGGTGTTTTGCCAATAGCCGTCCAATAAGATTTCGTATATTGCGCCCTCAATTGTACGAGTTTAGTTGTTACTTTGTTTAACTTTAGTGGTACAGAAAAGCATCTGTACTTGTACATCAACATACACATTGGCGATGACCATAGAAGAAATATTGAATGATCCCAGCCAGATTAGCGGAGAACTTCGTTTGAAAATACTGGGACTGTATCACCAGGCCAATGCAGGGCACATTGGGTGCTCACTGAGTTGTATTGATCTGATGATTGCGGTGCTTTTTCTCAATAAATCCCCAGAAGATACTTTCATTTTGTCCAAAGGACACGCCGCAGCAGCGTTATACGCCTGCCTGAATACCCTTGGAGAAATAACGGATGAAGAACTGAAAACCTTCTATCAAGACGGCACTACACTTCCGGCTCACCCTGCTCCAAGACAGTATAAAGGAATTCCTTTCGCTACGGGTTCTTTGGGCCACGGTTTACCCATAGCAACAGGCATTGCCCATGCCGCCAAAGTGAGCGAGGATGCCACCTATTCTTTTGCCCTTTTATCGGATGGTGAAACCAATGAAGGTACCACTTGGGAAGCGGCACATTACGCCATCGCCAATCAACTCGACAACCTGTTTATGATCGTTGACAAAAATGGCTTACAGGGTTTTGATTATACAGATAAAGTACTCGGAGAAACGGCGTCCATCGAAAAATGGAATGCCATTGGTTTTGAAACTGTGGCCGTAGATGGGCACAACATTTTATCGGTACATCAGGCGATACAGGAATTAAAAACCCATAAAAATGGCTTACCGAAGGCTATTATTGCTCAAACGGTTAAAGGCAAAGGGGTTTCATATATGGAAAACAAGCTGGAATGGCATTACCTGCCTATGAATCCGGATCAGTATCTGCAGGCCACTCAGGAAATAAAGGAACGCTATCTTAATGAATTAACGAATGCTTGATCAGTTACCGGTCTACAAGGAAGAAATAGAGAAGCTTAAAGGACCTATCTTTGTTTTTGGAGCCAGTGGATTCATAGGCGCCAACCTTTTCAACGACATCTTCAAAATACGAAAAGACTGCTACGCATTAACGCACGATGCCACCAAAGCATGGCGCTTAAAATTGCTGAACGTCCCTTTTGAAAATATTATACACTGCGATATTTTATCAAATAATTCGGTACACGAAATTTTTGATAAATATAAGCCTCAGACTATATTTAACCTGGCCGCATACGGGGCATATAGTAAGCAAAGCAATGTAAACCTGACCTATGAAACCAATGTGATCGGGACGGTGAATATTCTTCAGAACTGCACCCGCGACATGGTCTATATACATGCAGGAAGTAGTTCTGAATATGGCTTTAACTGTACAGCGCCAAAGGAGACTGACCGCGTTGAACCGAACAGTCATTACGCCGTTTCCAAAGTTTCGGCGGCTTATCTGCTCGAATATTATGCGAAGTTACACGACCTTAAAACGCTTAATTTAAGGCTATACTCGATATATGGATACTGGGAGGAACCCGACAGGCTGGTTCCCAAACTGATAGAAAGTGCTCGTAAAAAGCAACTTCCCTCATTGGTATCACCCGATATCAGTCGGGATTTTGTCTTCGTAGAAGATTGTGTCGAAGCTTTTATTATTGCCGCGCTCCGGTTGACCAGCGCTACTTCGGGCCGATCCTATAACATTGCCACTGGTCGTAAAACAACGATTGGAGACCTGGTTGAAACCTCACGCAATACGTTTTCCATTGCTCAGGAGCCTCAATGGGGCAGCATGAACAACCGCAAGTGGGACTTAGCCGACTGGTATGGAGATCCATCCGGTTTTGAAGCTGACTTTGGATGGAAAGCTCAAACTAGCCTTGAAGCTGGTTTAGCCAAGACCAAGGCATGGCAGGATTCTGAAAAATATGAAGAACGGATTATTCCGGCTTTTGAAAATCCAAAACTGAATCCGATCATTACGGCTATCATTGCCTGCTACAAGGATGCTCAGGCTATACCTTTCATGTACGAAAGGTTAGTCAAAACATTCAATGAACTGAAAGTTCGATATGAAATCATTTTTGTGAATGACAACTCACCGGATAATCAGGAAGAGGTCATCAACAAAATTTGTGACAAAGATCCAAATGTAGTGGGTATCAGTCACTCCCGTAATTTTGGTTCGCAATCAGCATTTTTAAGTGGGATGGAAATTGCCACCGGCGATTGTGTGGTATTGATGGACGGAGATTTACAGGATCCACCTGAAGTTATTCCTTCATTTTACGAAAAATGGATGGAAGGTAATGATGTGGTATACGGGGTTCGTGTCCAGCGCGAAATGAAGCCGCATATACACTTCTTCTATAAAACTTTCTATAAAATATTCCAGGGATTAAGCTATATACCCATTCCAAGAGATGCGGGAGATTTCTCGATGATCGACCGCAAAGTGGTAAAGGAATTGGTAGATCTGCCTGAAACTGAACAATTCTTACGTGGACTGCGCGCCTGGGTCGGCTTTAAGCAAACAGGAGTTCCTTATGTTCGGCCTGAGCGTATGTTTGGAGTATCTACCAACAACTGGACGAAGAATATCTGGTGGGCGAAAAAAGCAATCTTCTCTTTCAGTTTTGCTCCGTTGGAATTAATGAGTTACGCTGGTTTTGGTTTAACCGGTTTATCCATCCTGGGTATTATCTGGCAAATCCTGGCGAAATTTATTTTCTTCCCCGATACACCAAGAGGTATCAGTACACTCATTGTACTCGTTACATTCTTTGGCGGCCTTACCATCCTGGGTATATCCTTCCTGGGAGAATATATCGCCAAAATATTTGAAGAAACTAAAAAGCGACCTAAATACATTCGTACCCGTATTAGACGTGGCTCCAAATCGTATAAGACCGCAGACGAAATACGGACACTTGTAAAGCAGTTGAGAAAATGAGAAAAGAATTTTCAAGTACCATAGAACAGCTGGCAATAGAAGACGATTCGATTGTCTTCATTACCGGTGACCTGGGTTATAATGCCTTGGAAAACCTTAAAGCCAAACTTGGTAAGCGTTTTATCAATGCAGGTGTTGCTGAACAAAATATGGTGGGTGTTGCCGCTGGTTTCGCCCATAAGGGATATAAAGTATTCTGTTACAGCATTGCACCATTTATCGTTTACAGATGTCTGGAGCAATTCAGAAATGACGTGTGTTTCAACAACTTGCCTGTATTTTTGGTTGGTAACGGCGGAGGTTACGGCTATGGTATCATGGGTAGTAGCCACCACACGCTGGAAGATATTGCTTGCCTGAGTGGTTTGCAAAATGCACAGGTGTGGGTTCCTGCCTTTGCAGATGAGGTGGAGCCCGTTCTGAAACAAATTGTTTCTGATGCTCGTCCTGCCTACCTTCGTTTAGGAGCTGGAAAAACAACTCCTGATCATGCCTATCAATCGGGATCGTTTAAGGTTATTCACAAGGGTGCGCAAGCAGAAACAACCATTTTTGCATTAGGC
>CALGRQ010000538.1 GCA_937880795.1 uncultured Dyadobacter sp.
CTGGATTCACTTCTAAATCTGGTTGGCTTTCATTACATCCAATTTGATTCTGTCATGGTTCAAAAGGCAAAGGAAAATGTAAGGTTGGATTTAAATGGCATTGCTCAGGGCTATTCGGTAGACCTTATCAGTCAATTTTTAGACGAAAAAGGTATCTCTCAATTCATGGTAGAAATTGGCGGTGAAATCAGGTGTAAAGGAAAAAAAGATAAAAAAAATACCTGGGTTGCCGGTATCGAAAATCCGCTCAAACCGGGAACCTTGCTCCATAAGGTGATATTGAACAATAGAGCCATGACTACCGCCGGCAACTACCGCAATCATTTTGAAAAAGATGGACAGGTATTCAACCACCTAATCAACCCCAAAAACGGGTCCATGGAACAAACAACACTTTTGAGCGTGACGGTCATTGCGAAGGATGCAATTACTGCCCATGGGAATGGAGAAAACAAAAGCTTTCATTTCCGGTAGAAAGGACTTGGATGTCATCCTGATTTATACCGAACCTAACGGTGCGCTCATGACATATGCCTCGCCAGGCATTCAAAATTTTATAACGCCCATTGCTACCAAGTAATAGTAATGCAACGATACATTCATATGATCTCTCTTAAACCCAAATGGTTCTTAACCGTTTTTTCTTGTATAGCCGTAGTAACTATTGCGCCGGCCCAGAAGAAAAACGCAACCGCATTAACCAATCAACATCTTAAAATCAGTTGGCAAAAAAATTCCAATGGTTGGAATCTCTCAGAGGCCAAAGTAAAGAAGGACGGCAAATGGATCGAAGCAGTGGTCCCTTCTGCGGAATATACTTTGCTTTATTCCGAAAGTAAACCTTCGGAGGAACCAAAAGAAACATTCGAAAAAATAACGGGCGGGACTTTCCCTGAGAAAAATTACCATTATCAGGCTTTACAATGGAAAGAAAGCACTACCGAGGTATCTTTAAATACTGCCGGAACACCATTCTATTTTAATCCATCGGATGTTAAAGCAAAAAATCAGGAACTCGAATTCCGAAAAGAAACCGATGTTGCTACCGTTACTTCCACCTGGAAACTAGACCCTGCCTTTCCAAATGATATAAAGGTCACGATGAAACTAGTGGCCAAAAAATCGGGATACTTTTCGTTGGCCAGCCCTACCCTTGCCTCTGTACCCGTCGATCAAATGAGTTGGGTTACCGTTCCAGGCTATTTTCAAGGAAACTATATCCAAGACAACTTTGCACTGGCATATGCATACGGTCATGGGATCCCCAATCGGCCCGCTATATATCGCGAACGTTGCGCAAGTACGCTAAGTCCATTGGTAAGTACCAAGTCGGGTGTTACCTTATCGGTCATCCCTGAACCTGGTCTAGCACGTGATCCTTGGGCCAAGGATAAGTATACCCAAACCGATTGGTTCATAGGCCTTTCGCACATGAATCGTAAGGGACAACTTTCACCTACCCTATACTATCCGGTTTTGGGCGAGGATAAATCAGCCATGAAAGCAGGGGAAGAAATCAGTTATTCTTTCCGTTACAGCCTGATTCCCGGAGATTGGTACCAGGCCGTAAAACATGCTGCGAACGATATATATAAATTCAATGAAACACTGGCGCTTCGGCAGAGCAAACAATCCTTAACGGATCGGATCGAAAAAATGCATCACTATCTTACAGATCCCAAAACGTCACTTTGGAATGTAGAGGGGTTCAAGGGTTTGCAAATAGGAGCGCAATCCTATTTGGGTGGTGTAGTAGGTTCGAATAAGGACGCTATGAAGAATGCGGATTATGGAGCGATGTGGATGCTCGCCAACGCCACGAAGGATCCGGAACTAAAAGACAAAGTGTTGCCTCCCGCTTTGAATTTCAAACTCGTGCAACAAGATATGCATGATGGCTTTTTTAAGGGTTCCATAGAAGGGCAATATTACTTAGCCAAGAAAAAGAAGTTTGTTGAAGAATGGGGCGAAGTGGTAGAGCCCATCGCATTGACCTACTATGTGATGCTGGATATTGGGAATATTCTACTCTTTGAGCCCAATAACACTACCTTACAGGAACGGTTGCGATTCGGAGCCGATCGATTGCTTTCGTGGCAAAAGGCAGATGGCAGTTTTGCGGTAGCCTACGATAAAAACAACCACCAAGAAATATTTGAAGATATAAAGGACGTTCGGCCTACTTTTTATGGGCTACTGGTTGCTTACAGAATTTTAAAAGATGAAAAATATTTGCGCGCTGCGGAAAATGGCGCAAAATGGCTGATCAAAAATGCTGTGGAGACTGGCTCATTTCTGGGTGTATGCGGAGATGCACGTTACGCTCCCGATTTTGCTACCGGGCAATCGGCTCAGGCTTTTTTAGATCTATTCGATATTACAAAAAATACAACTTATAAGGAGGCAGTACTGCAACCAAAACGGTTAACGGTACGCCTCGCGCAGATTGGGAGATCAGCCAAACGGGTTTAAGTTTTGAACATGGTGGCATTTTTGGATCAGCCACACGCCATGGACCTATACAGCTGGCCAGTCATGCGGGTATGTTTATGCGTATACACCAGCTCACTGGTGAAACAATGTTTGCCGATATGGCACGATCGGCTGCCATAGGACGCGACGCTTTTGTCGACCCAAAAACAAGTGTAGCATCGTACTACTGGCAGGCCATGAACCGTGGCGCTGGTCCTTATCCGCATCATGCCTGGTGGCAAGTGGGTTGGATCACCGACTACCTATTATCAGAGATCGCTTTCCGCACTGAAAATAAAATCACTTTCCCAAAAGGTTTTGTGACTCCTAAGGTTGGTCCACATCAAACCTATGGTTTTCAAGAAGGCTCCATTTTTGACAACCCCGCAAATCTGGTGGTCAAAGAAGGGTTTATTGCCGGTAACCAACCCACTGTGGACCCTATTTTAGCAGAAAATCCTACGACAAAGGACGCATACATCATGCTGCTTAATAATCGTGTTCAACCCAGCGATGGTCAAATTTCCATTCATGCTGACAAATGGATGCCAGGGAAAAAAGTGAAAAGCATTTCAAAACTAAATCATGTTAAAACCAGCAAAAGTTTAGAAAAAGCAACAACCATCAACTACCAAATTCCAGGTTTCGGAATAGCGGTATACCATGTTGTTTTTGAATAAT
>CALGRQ010000539.1 GCA_937880795.1 uncultured Dyadobacter sp.
GAGCCAGCCAGGCAGCGTCAGCGTCAGCGTCAGCGAGGCTTCGACGCTCCAGTCGTTCCCGCCCGGCTACGTCTGGCACGGCTCGAAGGGCAAGCAGTTCGAGCAGATCGTGAACGGGCTGGAGGGGCGCACCGTCAATGTGATCGTCACCGGTGCGAACTCGCTGATGCTCGGCGTGGCGTTCATCGTCGCGCAGCTATTATGGATGGTGAAATTGAATTGGTTTGTGGCGTATTCAGCAGTAATCCAGGCAAGTCCAGGGAAACTGGCAAGGCTTTATATTTACCGGAACACCGGATATATCTTGATTTTGAAGAAATGATTGCCGAGGAAAAGCGCTTACCCCTTGGGGAGCGTATGGATTTTGTAGCTGTGGTTACCCCCAACCATATGCATGCTGCGCCTATAAAACTTGCTCTTCAAAATGGCTTTCATGTGGTAAGCGATAAACCCATAACCCTCACTACTGCACAAGCGCAGGAAATTGTGGATTTGGTGAAAGAAACAGGTTTAATTTTTTGCTTAACACATAACTATACTGGTTACCCAATGGTAAAGGAGGCAAAAGCAATGATTGCTGCGGGCGCTATTGGTAAAATAAGAAAAGTAATTGTGGAATATCCGCAGGGTTGGCTTGCCACACTCGTGGAGGTTACTGGCAATAAACAAGCTGTTTGGAGAACAGATCCTGACAAATCTGGCGAGGCTGGCGGAATCGGCGATATAGGAACACATGCAGCCAATTTGGCGGAATATATCACTGGTCTGAAAATTACGCAGCTGTGCGCGGACCTTACAATTTTTGTTGAGGGACGCCAACTGGACGATGATGCACATCTTTTATTACGCTTCGACAACGGCGCCAAAGGAATTCTTCAGAACAGTCAAATTGCGAATGGTGAAGAAAATGATTTGAATATACGAGTATATGGAGAAACTGGCGGACTTCAGTGGAAACAACTGGACCCGAATACTTTAATTCATAAAACAAATCAAGGAGCGAGAATTATTCGTACCGGTGTCGGTAATTTATCAAGAGCGGCGCAGCTTCATACGCGAATTCCGGCCGGACATCCAGAAGGATATTTTGAAGCTTTCGCAAATCTTTATCGTAATTTCGCCCTTCATCTCCGTGCCAGATGGGAAGGAACCACAGTTGATCCTGTATATGACTTCCCAACAGCACTCGATGGATTACGAGGGATGAAATTTATCGATTCGGTTCTCGTTTCTAATAAATCAGAGCTCAAATGGACTAATTTCCAGGATTAGTTGAAAGCAATTGAACGCTGGATAAAATACAATAAATAGGAGTAGCAGGGCACTGCTCTCTTTTAAACAATACAAACAGTTTTAACCTTATCATTTTATTATTTCATTTTATGAACAAAATTAAAGTTGGCGTAGTAGGAACCGGTTTTATTGGGCCTGCACATATTGAGGCTCTGAGACGTCTACCAAATGTGGAAGTAGTTGCACTTTGTGAAGTAACCGCCGAATTGGCGCGCGACAAAGCTGATCAGCTTGGCATTGCTCGCTCCTACACGTTTGAAGATTTACTAAAACAAGAAGATATTCAGGCTATACACATCTGTACGCCAAACTTCCTTCACTATTCCCAATCTAAGGCTGCATTATTGGCAGGAAAACATGTCATTTGCGAAAAGCCTTTGGCCAAAGATCTTGCCGAAGCAGAAGAATTGGTTGAACTAGCTGCGAAAACCGGATTGGTTAATGCTGTTCATTTCAATCTACGCTATTATCCTTTGGCTCGTCAAATGAAATCGATGCGCGAAAATGGTGACCTTGGAGAAATCAATTCCTTCATTGGATCGTATCTACAAGACTGGCTTTTCTACGAAACCGATTACAACTGGCGTCTTGAACCAGACAAATCTGGTGACTCAAGAGCCATTGCCGATATTGGTTCTCACTTGATGGACATATTGGAATACATTACCGGACTGAAAACCGTTTCGGTTCTTGCCGACTTTAACACGGTTCACAAGACTCGTAAAAAACCACTTAAACCAGTGGAAACATATTCTGGAAAAATGTTGACGCCAGAGGATTATGCTGATGTCCCCATCACGACGGAAGATCACGCCAACGTTTTACTTCGTTTCGATAATGGCAGCAAAGGCGTTATTACCGTTTCACAAGTATCAGCCGGCCGTAAAAACCGTATGACGCTGGAAATTTCAGGATCTAAGAAAACTTTCAACTGGACTTCCGAAGCTCCAAACGAAATGTGGATCGGCAACAGAGACAAAGCAAACGAAGTACTTATTCGTGACCCATCGTTGGTAAATGAGGATGTTCGCTCTCTTATCACTTTCCCTGGTGGACACAATGAAGGATTCTCTGACACCTCAAAACAACTTTTCAAGGAGGTTTATGCAGCCATTGCAGCTGGGAAACAACCAGAGAACCCTACTTTCCCTACTTTCGCGGATGGTTACAGAGAGCTGTTAATTTGTGAAAGAATTCTGGAAAGTAACAAAAAGCAAGCTTGGGTAACTGTTTAAGGTCCTACAAGGAATACTAAACAGTCACTAAATTATTTCCTAATGTTTCAAATTAGTCAGCTGGCCTAAGCCCGGAAACTGACAGCTAAAAGCGTAAAAGATGAAAACTATAAAAGGACCTGGTATTTTTCTTGCTCAATTTCTTGGAGACGAAGCTCCCTTTAATACATTGGACGGACTAGCCGGCTATATGGCTGACCTTGGTTACAAAGGTTTACAACTTCCGATTTGGGACCCGAGAATCATCGATATCAAGCAAGCTGCGGAATCACAAACCTATGCTGACGAGCTAAAAGGTAAGTTAAAAGATAAAGGTTTGGAAATTACCGAACTGGCTTCGCACATCATCGGACAGCTTGTGGCCTCCCACCCTGTATATGACGATATGTACGATGGCTTTGCCATTCCCGAAGTTCGTAAAAACCCGAAGGCGCGTGCAGAATGGGCTACTCAACAATTGAAGTATACCGCCGTTGCCAGTAAAAACTTAGGATTGAAGGCCAGTGCAACGTTTTCAGGTGCCCTAGCATGGCCATTCCTATACCCATGGCCACAACGCCCGGCCGGATTGGTCGAAACCGCATTTAAAGAACTTGCGGCTCGTTGGAAACCAATTTTGGATGTATATGACGAAAACGGTGTGGATCTTTGCTATGAACTTCACCCAGGTGAAGATCTTTTTGATGGAGCAACGTTCGAAATGTTCGTGGATTATCTAAACGGGCATACCCGTGCGAATATCAACTACGACCCTAGTCACTTCGTGCTGCAACAATTGGATTATTTACAATTTATAGATCTGTATCACGACCGTATCAAAGCATTCCACGTGAAAGATGCAGAATTTAATCCTACCGGAAAACAAGGTGTATACAGTGGCTTTGCTGGCTGGGCTGACCGTGCCGGACGCTTCCGTTCGTTGGGAGATGGACAGGTAGATTTTTCTTCTATATTCTCGAAACTTTCTCAGTACGATTACGACAGCTGGGCGGTATTGGAATGGGAATGTTGCATCAAATCGCCATCTCAGGGAGCTGCCGAAGGTGCACCATTTATAGCGGATCATATCATTGAAGTTACCACTAAGGCCTTTGATGATTTTGCAGGAACAGGAGCTGACGAAGCTTTCAACCGGAAAATTCTTGGCTTGTAATTTAAAATTGTCGAATTAACAAGTATAAGTAAAACCTACCAGTCTTTTATCTGGTAGGTTTTTTCATAACAAATAGATGAATATCAGGAACTGAACATTCTTACAAATATTCACCTGCCACTATCATTTTCACCATTTCAATACAACAATCAATGAATGTTACTGTACACAAAGATCATCGCGGAGTAACTGGTTTACTCCTATGGATGATGCTTTTTTGTTTCGGTTTCGAAACCTTCTCACAGGGCCTCGTCACTCCCGAAAATCGAATCCTCGTATTTTCCAAAACGGCTGGTTTCCGACATGCGTCTATACCAACAGGCCAAAAGGCCCTCATGGCTTTGGGGAAAGAAATGGGATTTGTCGCAGACACCACTGAAAACGGTGCTCTTTTTACGGAGAAAAATCTTAAAAAATACCGTGCAGTTGTTTTTTTAAATACTACTGGCGATGTATTGAATGCAAAGCAGCAAGAAGCATTTGAAAACTACATTCAAGCGGGTGGCGGTTATGTGGGAATCCATGCGGCTACGGATACCGAATACGATTGGCCATGGTACAATCAACTTTCAGGAGCCTATTTTGCAAGCCACCCAGGCAACCCTAACGTACAGGAGGGTGAAGCAATTGCTGTGAACAAAAACCATCCTTCGATGGAAGGTTTTCCAGATAAATGGAAAATTAAAGATGAATTTTACGATTTCAAGAATTTCAACAAGAAGGTTAATGTGCTCGTAAAAATTGATGAGAAAAGCTATAAGGATGGCAAGATGGGAGACGATCACCCCATGTCGTGGTACCACGAATATGATGGTGGCAAAGCTTTTTATACCAATTTCGGACACGAAGATGCCACTTTCTCCAATCCGGTATTTGTAAAACACTTAACGGGTGGTCTGCAATATGTAATGGCATCCAAACTTGATTACAGCAAATCTCGTCCGGAAGCCAACCGTTTTACAAAGAAAGTACTGGCTTCAAAACTTGATGAACCTACGGAACTTGTGGTTTTGGACGACCAACGTGTATTACTTACAGAACGGAAAGGTAAAGTGAAGCTTTACAATCCTAAAACGGGAAAAATAAAAGTTGTGGCTGATGTTCCCGTATATACCATTCAGGAATATGGGTTAATGGGGATGAATATCGACCCAAACTTTAAAACCAATAAGCTGGTTTATCTGTATTACTCACCGCCATCCACTGAAAAGGATACAGCTCAGCATTTGTCCAGATTCAAATATGATGATGTAAAGGATACCCTACTATTGTCTACGGAAGAAGTTTTATTAACAGTTCCTGTAAAAAGAACCGACTGCTGCCATACCGGAGGATCTATTGAATGGGATAAAGCGGGTAATCTATACCTTTCTACCGGGGATGATATCAACCCTTTCCAATCCGATGGTTACGGCCCAATCGATGGCCGTCCGGGTCGTGCCGATTGGGATGGGCGTAGTACCTCGTCCAATACCAATTCGCTTCGCGGGAAAATTATCCGTATTAAACCGCGTTATGGTGATCGCCGCGCCAATATGCCGGGTGGAACCAATTTATATGATATACCAGAAGGTAACCTCTTCCCTCCCGGTAACCCGAAAGCACGTCCGGAAATTTATGTAATGGGTACGAGAAACCCATACCGTATATCGGTTGATAAACATACCGGCTATTTATACTGGGGTGATGTGGGCCCAGATGCGTCCAATGACAACCCCTTACGAGGTTCACGAGGCTACGATGAAGTAAACCAGGCCCGAAAAGCAGGTTACTTTGGTTACCCACTTTTTATTGGAGACAACCGTCCATATGTAGACTACGACTTTGAAACCAAAGTTTCAGGAAAACCTTTCGACCCGCTTAAACCCATCAATAATTCACCGCATAATACAGGTTTACAGGAATTACCTCCTGCACAGCCGGCATACATCTATTACCCATATGCCGATTCTCCAGACTTTGGAGCTGTTGTCGGTAAGGGCGGGCGTAATGCCATGGCTGGTCCTGTATACTATGCCAATGATTTCGAGGATAGTAAAGTGAAATTCCCGGGTTATTACAATGGAAAGTTTTTCGCATACGACTGGATTCGTGACTATATAAATATTGTAACCATGAATAAGGCCGGGGATTTGGTGAGTATGGAACGCTTCGTTCCGGACATTAAATTTAGTCACCCCATCGATATGCAGTTTGCTAAGGATGGTTCTCTATACGTTTTAGAATATGGACCTAACTGGTTCGCTGCTAACGACGAAGCATCCCTGTCACACATTACATTTAATGCGGGGAACCGTGTTCCGGTAGCAGTGGCAAAGGCAACCAACACCGTGGGAGCAACTCCTTTGAAGGTTAATTTTTCTTCCAAAGGATCCCTCGATTACGACAACGATGCCATTAAATACGAGTGGAATTTTGGCAAAGGCTTTCCGAAGAGCACACAAGCAAATCCTAGCTTTACCTATACCAAACCAGGCGAATACACCGCGATTTTAAAAGTTACCGATAGCGCTGGCAACTCGAATACATCCGAAGTAGTAATTAAGGCTGGTAACGCTATTCCAAAAGTAGACGTGGCTATAAAAGGCAACAAAACTTTCTATTGGAACGACAAGCCGGTGGCTTACCAAGTATCGGTTACCGATAAAGAAGACGGAAGCTTGTCTACCAAAAAGATACCAGAGGATGAGGTGACACTTACCATCAATTATTTGGAAGGTTTTGACAAAACGCAGCTTGCACAGGGACATCAGGCCAATACCGGTTTTGAAACCGGTAAGCGTATGATTGAACTGAGCGACTGTAAAGCTTGCCACTCAGTGGATAAGAAATCGATTGGGCCTTCTTACCGAGAAGTTGCCAAACGCTACGAGAAAGAGCGTAATGCAGTAAAAACTTTGGCGCAGAAGGTTATCAATGGCGGTGGTGGCGTATGGGGTGAACAAGCTATGGCAGCCCACCCGCAGCATAAACCAGAAGAGGCCGAAGAAATGGTGAAGTATATCTTGGCTCTTGCTAAAGAAAAAGTGGTTGATAAAAAACCACTGAACAGTACGTATCTGACACAATCCAAGGCTAAGCCGGGCTCATATATCTTTACTGCCAGCTATACCGACAAAGGTAATAATGGCATGGGACCATTAACGGGCACGAAAACCGTTGCACTTCGCCCTTCAAAAATTTACGCAAGTACTTTCGATAATGGAGCTGATTTCACAAAGTTTAAGCTTCCATCGGGCCCAGAAGTCGTATTAGGCTTAAAGAATGGCAGCTATATCACCTTTGACGATATTGATCTTACTGGTGTAAAAGCCCTTGGTGTAGAGGTGGGATATAGAGAAGGACAAACAGCCGGAGGAACTTTGGAAGTACATCTAAATACACCCGCTGGACTAAAAATTGGAGAGGTGCAAGTAAGCAGTAGTGGAAATGTGAATATTCCGCTGAAAGCACCCGTTGGCAATGCAATGCAAAAACTTGTGTTTGTATATAAAAACGCTAGTGCAGGTGCCAAACCCCTTTTCTCAATCAGTACGATCGAGTTTAAAGACAGTCTATAAATGTTGTAGGGCACAAGAACTGAAATTAATTCTTGTGCCCTCATCTATATGTTATATGGCTTAACACACAATTCCGCCATTCCCTTCCCAACCTCCCACTCTTACAGGTTTTATCGGATCAGCTGATTCCCTTCTTACCGATTTCATAGGATCAACAACTAGGCCTTCATATCAAAAATTTGATCTAAAAATACGCGTTCATGTGATTTCTAATTATGGTAGGGTATACCTTTTTATTTGCATTTAATATGTAAATTTATTCATGGGACGTTCGCCTTGTATTTAGCTTCATCTATACAAAATGCCCTCAGCCATGAAAACTTCATCCCTCCTATCATTATGCACTCTTTTGCTACTAAGTAGCTGCAATCATTATTTTTATGCACCCAATAAAGTCAATGTCCCCGGACTACGAAATGCCGGCGATATGCGGGTTGAAGGGGGTATTGGTGGCGGAGTAATCACTCAAAATGTGGAACTCCAAGCGGCATATGCGCTTGCTCCTTTTTTAGGAATAATGGTCAACGGTGCTTTAAATAGGGATCAGGGAGAACATTTCTTAGATTCAAAACATGAACCTTCAACCAACAGTCGATTCGCAGAGGTCGGTCTAGGCTATTTTAAAGAACTACAAACTAATCCTGATTGGCTCTTTGAAATCTATGGCGGTGTGGGCGTTGGAAACTATTCATTATACCAATTAGACCAACCGACTTATGTCCTAAACAAAACGCGTTATTTTGTACAGCCTTCCATGCTATACACACTGCCATCGCAAAAAATTGAATTGGCCATCGCATCCAGACTTTCCATAGCCGATTATACGGGAAACAATATTCCCTTTGCAAATTCTGGCAACCTAAATAATGAACTCAGGGCGTTACTTCGTGACTCTCCCAAAGTATTTTGGGAACCGTCATTTCGCTTTTCTGTGGGCTCTCCTACTACCAAATTCTATGTTGGGATTACACCTTCCATACTTTTAAGTAGAGACTTCGATACACGCGAGTTCTATAACTTGAATACCGGCGTCAGATTTACGTTCAATACGAAAAAGACAAAAAAACGCAACGATTAAAATGGATTGTTATCTCGCGGACATCGGCGTTGCATAACCTTCAATGCCCAAACCAAAGAGTGCAAAATCGTAGCGTGCCGGATCCGTTGGAGAAAGCGTCCGGAGGGAAGCCGTTAATTCCATGGCCGTTTGCCAATCTGTCACAGGTCTCTTGATTAAACCCAAAAGACGGGCAACACGGTCTACGTGCACATCGCAGGGGCAAACAAGTTGCGCCGGTTTGATGTCACTCCATATGCCAAAATCAACGCCCTTATCATCCTTTCTCACCATCCAACGCAAAAACATATTGAGTCTCTTACAGGATGATTTCCTAAGCGGAGTGGCTATATGCTTTTTGGTTCGTTGAGGGAAATTTTCCGAATCCGTAAATAAATCATGAAATCCGATCAGCCCGTTCTCAATGGTTATGTCATTTTTATTGACAAACCTGCTGAATGCGTGTTCCAATGAATCGTGCTGACGATAATATTGCTGAAAGAAATGTAAAAAGTAGAGGGTATCCGTAGCATTGAAGGTTCTGTGCTTAAAGTTTAGGAATGCTTTAAGATCACTGTCTTCATGATGGAGGACAAAGTCATGTGGCGCATTGTCCATCAGCTTAGCCAACTCCAGACATTTATTAATAATGGTTTTACGCTGGCCCCATGCAAGTATTGAAGCCCAAAAACCCATGATTTCTATATCCTGCTTTTTGGAAAAACGATGCGGAATGCTGATGGGATCGTGTGGGATAAAATCCGGCTTGTTGTATTGATCCGCCTTCTCTTCCAGCAAATCAGCCACATAGGTTTTAAACGCCGAGAGTTCTTTGTTAATTTTTGGCACCTAGCTTCTGAAGTAAAAAGGCAAGTACCCGGGAAATGCCGGAAAAAAACATAACAACGCCCGAAAAAAGAAAAGTAAATATGGCTATAAAAGGATATAAAACTGTGAAAAGAACGCTCCACAGCTTATATCCGGTTGTATTTTTTAGTGCAGCCCTTTCTTCTTCTCTTTTAGAACGGAATTGGGGTGAATGTTTCATATGGTGCGTCTAAATGATTAGTTATTATCAAGATAACTCACCACAGCACGAAAACGTTTGCTATTAGGGGAAACTTTTTCAAAAGCACGAGAGGAAAGTTTGATGACGATATCGTCATTCACGCTGGTATCCGGTATACGACCAATCACACGAACGATAATTTTTTCCTGATTATATTCATTCAAAACCTCCACCAGAGCGCCTATTGGTGCCGAACGATGCAGCCCTAAAAATTTACTGGTACTTTCGTCAGTCTCAATCATCTCCGCTAATCCAGACTCCGACTTTCTTTTCCCACTTACCACCTTAGGAGCCACAACTTCCTCAACAGGTTTAACAACCTTTTCCGCAACCACTGCTTTCGCCCGTACAGAGTCTTTCACAACAGTGGTAGCTACCACTTTAGGAGCCGGAGCCGGTGTAGTGGTAGGTACTTTCTCACCAGCCTTTTCACTTACAATAAGCTCCTGTCCATCTTTCAGATTGTCATCTGTCAAATTGTTCCATTTGCGCAAGTCTGCCATCAGTACCCCATATTTAACCGCCACCCGGTATAGGGTTTGGCCGGCTTCAACTTTATGTATACCATTGGTGGCAACAGCGTTCGCTGGTGCACTGGCAGTTACAGGCGCAGGAGTTGTAACAGGTGGAGCGGTTGTTTTGGGCGTATCGGCAGGTTTCGCCGTTTCCACAACTTTTACTTCATCCTTTTTTGGGGCCTTGACCGCTGCTTTCGGAGTATACGGCACACGAATGGTTTGTCCAAACTGAATCTGGTCACTCATACCAGGGTTGGCTTCACGCAACGCATGTATCGTAGTGCCATACCTCCGCACTACGGCGAACATGGTCTGGCCTTGATTTACTTTATGAATAATGAACATCTTTCCACCTACTCTCTCCACACCTACCGAGTCAACAACAGCCAAAGTTCTCGCATGAACAGGCTTTATTCCTCCCAAAAAACCAGCTATCATAGCCAGGCAAAAAATGTATTTCATTTACTACAATAATGTTAAACCTGTAAATTCTTTATTATTCTTTAAAT
>CALGRQ010000540.1 GCA_937880795.1 uncultured Dyadobacter sp.
CCGCCAGCTTTTTTCTCCGGAAGGCGCCGCGATATAGCTTTGAATCTGACTCAGTCGGGTTACGTCGGTATCAATAACCGCCGTGGTTATAAGGTAATCGGCATAACTAAAACGTGGACTACTTACCAAAAGATCGCCATTGGAGGCAACCATCGCATCGCCATCATATATGGCCTTACCGGCCTCATTACCTAATAAATTGGTATAGATATAACTACAAGAAAACGTTCTGGAAGCATCCACCACCAACCGTTCACGCGTCATAAATTTGTTAAATGCAAAATGACTTGCACTAGGATTCAGAATAATATCCACACCCTTTTCGAAGTGCCTGCGGGCCGGACGGTTGGAAACCCAGCCGTCTTCACAAATTTCAAAGCCAATGCGTACTCCATCCGATTCGCCGTGCAAAACGTTCCCAGCCAAATCGAAGATCACATCTCCAATCGGGTAGCTCAACTGATTGATCTCTATACGATCGACAGTACCCGGTAACCAAGGACGAAACCAACGTGCTTCGTAGTGTATACCATTGTTGGCGAGATATTGCTTACAATAAAAACCCAATATTTGCTTGTTGGAAATTAGACAAGCCGCATTGTACAGACTTCCGTTGTGGCGTACAGGTAAACCAACGGCTACAACTATTCCCGCTGTTTCATCGACAATATCCAATAAGCATTTCTGCGCTTGTTCGACCAGATCAGGAGCAAAAAAATAGTCCTCGCAACCATAACCCGTTATACATAGTTCGGGCATACACAGCAAGCTTACCGATTGTTTCCTTGCCTCTTCTATTGCCAATATAATATGTTTCGTATTCGACGCCCAGGACATCGGTGTTTGGTTCACCACTCCGGCTGCTACTTTAATTTGTGGCATATAATGAAATCGTCTGTTATATTCTACTGGATAAAATCTTGTATAAATCTCTCTGCAACTTAACAAAAAATGCGGAGAAGAAGGATGTCTACCGTTCAGTCGGCAAAAGCACGCAGACCGGTTATATGCCTAAAACATCCTCCGGTCTGAAGGCCATTGCGGTGTGAGCGGTATTCTATCTAAAAACCCTCTTCCGAGCAAAACGATTCTCCATCGTAAACAAATTTTTATAATCACCCATCCTATTCTTTCAAATTCTCCTTTTGTCTTCGGTCCGCTAAAAAGCCTTTAGACTCGGATACCTGCTTCCCTTTTTTTCTCTATTTTTGCGGTATAGAATAATTTAACCGCCACAGTACCCTTGCAATTTCCCTCATTCATTGCCAAACGAATACGTCATAATGAAGCAGGATCGTTTTCCGCAACGGTTTCGCGCATAGGTGTTGCGAGTATCGCCATTGGCGTTGCAGTTGGTATAATTGCATTTGCCGTGCTACTAGGCTTTAAACAGACCATCCAGCAAAAAATATTCCTCTTCGGGGCACACATCAATGTCAGTGCTTTCACAATGGGCAATACCTATGAGGAAGGTCCGCTTCCCCTCAAAAACCCTATTGCAGCCGAACTACCAAAAATTCCGGAGATTAGCCACTGGCAGGTAGTAGCCAAGAAATCGGGAATTTTAAAGACGCCGGACGAGATCAAAGGTGTTGTTTTAAAAGGCGTCGGTAAAGATTACGACTGGAAAACGTTTCAATCGAGCTTGGTAGAAGGCCGTTTGATTGGCTATAAAGATTCTTCCTATCTGAAATACGGGTATTCTTCGGAAGTTATTATCAGTCAAAAAATTGCATCTCAGCTTCGTTTAAAATCTGGTGACGATGTGATCATGTATTCTTTACAAAATCCGCCTCGGCCACGAAAACTAACCATTGCCGGTATATACAACACCCAAATGGAGGAGTTCGACAACATCTTGATGATAGGCGATTTAGGGTTGGTTCAACGACTCAATAATTGGGGACCCGATTCTGTTGGTACGTATGAGATTTACCTGAAAGATTTTGCCCAAATTGATAACGTTTCCAACCAATTATCCAAGGTTCTCCCACCTTCGGTATATCTGCAAAAAGTAACCACAAGTTTTCCTCAAATATTCGACTGGCTGATATTGCTAGACCGCAATACGGCTGTATTCTTGTCCCTCATCCTGTTTGTGGCCTGTTTCAATATGATCTCTATCTTACTGGTCATGATCATGGAGAGAACGCCGCTCATTGGTTTACTCAAAACCTTGGGTAGTCCCAATAAACAAATCCGGTTGGTGTTTTTTCAGGTTGGCCTGCATATGGTTCAAAAAGGATTACTCATAGGTAATGCCGTCGGATTACTCTTCTGCTGGCTACAACACCAGTTTAAAATAATACCACTGGATCCTGTGAATTACTATATGGATACCGTGCCCATCGTATTCGACTGGCCTATTTTTGCGTTGGTCAATATCGTAACCATCGTTATTTCTGCATTGATCTTACTGATCCCAACACTGATTATTACTAGAATCCAACCCATTAAAGCACTGCTTTTCAAGAAATAGTTGGTATGCAAAACAGGCTCATTGCCGGATAATTCTCCGACCCTTTTCAGGACAACAACCCGTTGAGTAATCTGAAATCTGTCTTAAAATTAGTTATAGGCGCAAAGCGCAATGCACCAAAGTGGGTTGCCCGTGGATTTAAAATGTAATTCCGCTCGGAAGGAATTATGGCGGAAGGCACTGAAAATGCCACTACCGACAAATCAATTAAAATTTGTGCACCAATCCATTGAGAATAAGAAATATCATGATCCCAATCCGGTTTAAGCTGCTTTTCGTCTGTATGCAAGATTAAATCCTCATCCGGAATTTCAATTTGCAATAGCCCAATGCGATTCATGTTTTCTTTGGATTGGGCATGAACGCATTTTTCAAGAAACGCCAGAGAAACATGCGCACTGGTATACAGGCATGCGCAACCTTCGGGGTTCCACCGACCTCCAAATAGCCGTGCACCCGTTTCGGTACGATCATGAATATAATTGTGCGCCGACAGCCTATATACCTTCATATATACACATCATATTCCAGCCGCCCCAACTCATTACAAATCAGTTTCACGCCCCAAAAAGAGTGCATGGCAGAAAAGTCAATAGCTTCTCCCAACACCATTTTGGGTTTTCTCAGCCATTCATCAAAAGATTCGGAAGTTGCAAAAACAGCCAACCCCAGAGCCGCCATGTTTTCGAGCTGGTAAAGATGTTCAGCATGAAGCCCTTCAAAAGGCTTACCCTCTTTCAGGTAACGTTGCAAGGTTCTGTCGCTAATATGCAGGATATTGGCCCACTCCAATTGTGTAAAGAGCAATTTTTTTGAGAGTGCATTAAAATCTGCTGTCGAAAAAGCAGCCTTTTTAACCTTAACGAAATACAACATTTCGGGTTCCGATGACATGTGCAATGGCACTTTCTGAGGCATTTTGTGGTTGATCTCTTTCATCAAATCCACATTTTGCCATTCAAGTATACGACTTTTTTCTTGACTACAAATACCTGAAAACAAATCACTTACACCCCATTTACCAGATTATCTTTTGCAGTAACGCTGCGCCTTTCAGTAAGGTATCGTCGTTTTTGGCGAAGCAGAATCGCAATACTTTGAAATCATCTTGCTTGTGGTAAAAAGCAGACAGGGGAATCGACGCCACCCCAACCTCACGCGTCAGCCGCTCAGCCAAATGAAGATCCGATTCTTCGGATAAATGACGGTATGATACATTTTGAAAGAAACTTCCCTCCGACGGCCTTACGGCAAATCCAACGGGTTGAATCGCTTCGAGGAACAAATTTCTCTTACGTTCGTAAAAAGCGGAAAGCGCTAGATAGTGCTCCGGTTCCAGAAGGTAGTCGGCCAGGGCAAACTGAGCAGGCGTATTGACACTAAAAACCAAATATTGGTGAATCTTCCGAAACTCTAAACTCAACAACTGGGGAGCCAGACAATAACCTATTTTCCAACCGGTAATGTGAAAGGTTTTACCAAAAGAACCGCAAACGAAGGTCCGATCCACCAACGCTGGTATACCGCTTGCCGAAACATGTACCCCTCCATCGAAGATAATGTGTTCATATACCTCATCGCTGATCACCAGCAAGTCATGCCTTACTGCCAATCTGCCCAATGCTTCAAGATCCGCCTTTTTCCATACTTTTCCGGTGGGATTATGAGGTGTATTGATGATTATGGCCCGGGTTTTGTCGGTAATCAGCCGCTCCACCATAGCCCAGTCAATCTCTTCGTACAAAGGGTCCAGCGTTACATATACCGGTATACCTCCATTCATTTCTATCGCTGGCACATAGCTGTCATAGGCGGGCTCAAATACTAGTACCTCATCACCCGGATGCACCACCGCCGAAATGGCTACATACAGCGCTTCGGTGGCACCACTTGTGATGGTAATTTCGGACTCCGGATGATATGCCGTTTGCGTTGCATGGTATACCTTTTGCGCAATGGCTTCACGCAAAGAAGCCACACCAATCATCGGTGCGTATTGGTTTTTGCCAGAACGGGTATATTTATCCAACAGACCTTGGAGCTTTGGCGCGCAATCAAATTCCGGAAATCCCTGAGACAAGTTAATGGCTTTATATTCCTCGGCCAGTCGTGACATTTTTGTAAAAATGGTGGTCCCAACGCGGGGAAGCTTTGATCTTATTTCCGTACCAGCAGATAACATATATTCTTTTGTAATGATAAAACGCATGAATGGCAAAACTCCCGTACAAGGATCGGGCGCATCAAATATAATTGATAGCCGTCAGCATGATACGGGAGTGTATAGTATTCTTATCAATTTCTATTTTTGCTTCCAGCTATATACGTCCTTTAAAATTGTTTTAAAGTCAGGAACGTTGTCAAAATTTTCATCCACGAATGCATAGGAAACTCTTCTATCCTGACCAATCACAAAAAGAGAAGGTGTGAAAACCTCTTCCGAAATACCGGCTATCCGATCCCAGATAGGTGAAGTTTCGGAATAAACACCGTACGTTCTGGCCACATTCCTGTTCGTATCGTGGTATATATTCAGGTCCACATCCAGCTTCCGAGCTAGCCTATCTATTGCTTTGGGCGGCTCATTACTCAACACCAGCAATTGCCCGCCAAAGACTTCAATTTTTGGAGCCAGCTCTTGTAGCATGGCCAGATGTTTCGGTGCATATCGTCCCCAGCACGTGCAATAAAAACTCAAAACCAAAGGCCCCGTTTGCAGCCACTCTAACAGCGAGCCGGCAGCTTCCCCACCTGCAATGGACGTTACCTGAAAACCTTCGTCCGATTTCAGATAAAACAATGGCGCTAGGTCGCCTTTCTTTAAACTTTCCTGAGGTTCTTCCAACTCCTTATTTCGAAGTTGAATGGTTGAGATATTCCCTGCTTCGTCTTCAATTTCGTACAACATATGTGCTAGAGGTTTGTTCGATTTGTGCACAAATATATAAAAGACTATATAATCTACAAACTTAGTAGATTATTATTTTTTAAGCTGATTTTCGTTGAGATCCAAAAAGTCAACCGTGATGTGTTTCGTATAGGAGGTATGCCTGATAAGATCGGCGGTTATAAAGTTGGGATAAATTTTTATTTCGTGGAGCGCATCCATTGGGTGCCAGTGAAACAGCAAGGTCCCTCCCGCTTCGATGGTAAGAAAGTCGTCCTGATGAGGCGGATCAGGCATATTCATCCGGTAATAAAATCCCAGTTCATGATATTTTTGCTCCTCATAAATGAAAAAATTTTCGACCACCCACATCAAATCCCCCACTTGTACAACCAGTCCGGTTTCTTCCAGCATTTCACGTTGCAACGTCTCTTTTGTTAATTCAAAAAGATCAACTCGGCCCCCGGGCAGACTCCAAAACTGATCCGTTGGGCTTTTGTGCAGGAGAATTTTGTCATTATAAACCGCAAGTCCTGCCACCCTAAAATTAAATAACCCACCCGGCAAAGGTATGCTTATGGCCTGATCCCCGTTCATAGCGATTGGTTTGTAATGGTATCCAAGTAAATGATTGTTCCTAATTCCATCACAAAGTAAGTCAGGAGTCAATCAGAAAATACCTTCAACCAAAATCTTTGCTACACTTTCTTCCGTCCTACCGACGACTCGCGTACGGTTAGCGACGTTTTGAATGAACGGGTTTCGAAAGTATTTAAGCTCTTCGGATTTTCGATGAGGCGTATGAGCAGGTCCACCGCCTGCTGTCCCATTTCCATAGCAGGTTGCACCACAGCCGTAAGCGGTGGATTAAGCAAATCGGCGACGTTTATATTTGTAAATCCAACCACGGCAATTTGTTCCGGTATTTGTATATGGTGCTGATGTAAAACGGCCAAACAGCCCGTAGTAAGCCGGTCGCTGGCGGTGAGTATGGCGTCTGGTCTATTTTCCATAGCCAACAATGCATCCATTGCCGCGTCATTCTCACTATATAGTTTACCCCCATGATGGCAATATTTTACATACGATTCATCAAACGGAATATGATTGTCTTCCAGCGCCTTTTGATAACCGGCAAGTCGTTCCGCGGTAATCGACAAATAAGCAGGGCTGGTAAGGTGGGCTATACGCCTTTTTCCGATGCTGATCAGATGCTGGGTGGCTTCATAAGCACCCAAAAAATTATCGGCCACTACCTTATAGGTTTCGGTCTTTTTCGGAACGCGATCAAAAAACACAATGGGTAATTTTTTTTCGATCAATTCTTCAAAATGTGAAAGATCCGTGGTAAGACTAGACAGGGAAACCAGCAAGCCATCCACCTTCCGCGACACCAGATAATTGGTATTGGCTACCTCTCTTTCGTAAGATTCGTGGCTCTGGAAAATCACCACATGATAGCCCATGTTATAGGCAATGGACTCAATACCGTTAATGAGCTGGGAGAAAAAATGATTGGCAATTTCAGGAATAATAACCCCAATGGATTTGCTCTTGCTATCTCGTAAACTTAACGCAATGGGATTAGGCCGATAATTCACCTTTTCCGCATATGCCATCACCAGTTTTTTCGTATCAGCATTAATCTCATAGCTGTTCCGCAACGCACGAGAAACCGTGGAAGTAGACAAATTGAGCGCCCGGGCAATATCTTTTATGGTAACTGTTTCCAAGAAAACAAATGATTACTGACTTAACGATCCCCAAAAATCAGGTTCAAATACTAATAAGAAATATACCACAATTTTCACTAAACTCATTTAAAATATCAATTTTCAGCCATAACAGGTATATTTTGATTCTAAATGAGCCTCACGATCCATCAAGCGATGATATATGGTTCGGCCCTCATTCTCCAAAAAACAATCACCAGTCAAACTCATTCTGCACAGGGTTAAGACCAAAATTTGGCAACGTTCCCGGTAACGTGTGCAATTAAAAAGACCCACCATTACTTGATATTGATCTTAAATACCCCTAACATCGTTTGTTCGGCGAGTATACTTGTCCGATTCATCATAAACCACCACCATGAGCATTCTTGCAAAATTTAACCTGTCCGGAAAAACGGCATTGGTAACCGGTTGTAACCGTGGTATAGGAAAGGCTATGGCCGAAGCACTGGCCGAAGCGGGTGCAGATATCATCGGGGTTTCGTCTTCGCTGCAAACTGCAAACAGTGAAATTCAGCAGGCAATCATTGCCACAGGCAGAAAATTCTACCCTTACCAGGTCGACTTAGGCAACCGGACTGACCTTTACACCTTTATTGATGCAGTGAAAAAGGATCATCCGCAAATCGATATTCTGGTTAATAATGCCGGAATCATCCTGCGTGAACCTGCCGCTGCACATTCCGATGCATATTGGGACCAGGTTTTAAATATCAACCTCGATGCACCTTTCATTTTATCCCGTGAACTGGGCAAAGAAATGGTGGCGCGCGGATATGGTAAAATCATATTCACGGCGTCTTTACTTACCTTCCAGGGCGGCATAAATGTACCCGGCTATACCGCATCCAAAAGTGCCATAGGCGGACTCGTAAAGGCGTTGGCCAATGAATGGGCCGGCAAAGGGGTCAATGTAAACGCCATTGCCCCAGGCTATATCAACACCGATAATACCGAAGCCCTGCGAAACGACCCGGTACGGAGCAAATCGATCCTCGACCGCATCCCAGCCGGACGCTGGGGCTTGCCCGAAGATTTCAAAGGCCCCACTGTTTTTCTCGCTTCCGATGCCTCTAATTACGTAAACGGTACAATCCTGACCGTAGACGGAGGATGGATGGGGAGGTAGATTTTTGAGTCTTTAGTTTTTAGTCTTTGGTTTACAGTTTTTAGTTCAGAGTTTTTAGTTGACAGTTTACAGTACTGCAAGCCGATCACCGACTGCTGACAGCCCTAAGAAAAGTTGTTAGTTCACAGTTTACAGTACTGAAAGCTAACAGCTAATTGCCGACTGCTAACAGCCATAACGTAAAGTTCTAAGTTCACAGTTTACAGTAATTAAAACCGACTGCTGACAGCCATAAGAAAAGTTCTAAGTTCAAAGTTTACAGTACTGAAAGCTAACAGCTAATTGCCGACAGCTAACAGCCATAAGGTAAAGTTCTAAGTTCATAGTTTACAGTAATTAAAGCCGACTGCTGACAG
Organism: uncultured Dyadobacter sp.; assembly: GCA_937880795.1. Lineage (GTDB taxonomy): Bacteria > Bacteroidota > Bacteroidia > Cytophagales > Spirosomataceae > Dyadobacter. The sequence continues at coordinate 8,585 of CALGRQ010000540.1, forward strand.
CCATAAGAAAAGTTCTAAGTTTAAAGTTTACAGTACTGAATGCTAACAGCTGACAGCCGATCGCTGACAGCCGACAGCTATAAACCATACAGGCATGATACAGACTTAGGCCGAGAGCCGACTGCTGATTGCCGAAAGCCACATCATTATGCAAATAAGATTTGAAAGCAGTCCGAAAGAAGTAGCACAGATGGACAATGCCCGTCTGCGGGAGAACTTCCTCCTTGATCATATTTTTAAAACCGACAAGATCTCTTTCGTATATACGCACTACGACCGGGTCATTATTGGCGGAGCCATTCCGGCCCATGCGCCATTACATATAGGCACTTTTGATGCCCTGAAAGCGGATTATTTTCTGGAAAGACGCGAAATAGGGATTATCAACATCGGTGGCGATGGTACCGTAAAAGCCGGTGGAGAAACCTTTGCCGTGAGCAAGCTCGGCTGTGTATATGTGGGCAAGGGCACGCAGGAAGTGATTTTAGCCAGTAAAGATGCGGACAACCCGGCGGTATTCTATTTACTATCG
>CALGRQ010000541.1 GCA_937880795.1 uncultured Dyadobacter sp.
GTTATTTTTACATAGGTAATGATGTTATGTGTTTGATATTTACGACGTTAGTTTGAAAAATTTGAGCGCGCTCTACTTCAAACCTGGTGATCATGTATAGATAAGCACCCCAAGAAAAGCATAAAAGAAAGGAGGCCACGATGAAAGCGTCTGTGTGGTTTATATTGTCAGCATTGCTGTTATTATCAATTCCCTCTCTTGCCAAAAACAACGATGACCCCGACTTTGAACAAGAGCGGTATGGTTACTTTTTGGAAAAAAATCACAAAATGGCCCGAATTCCATTCGAGCTTCATTCCAATCTTATTTTGCTGTATGCCAAAATTAATGATACGGATTCCCTGCGCTTTATTTTGGACACAGGTGTAAGTTCGATCATCGTAACCGATCCCAAAGTCCTTAAACCGGATAAATTAAGGCTCACCCGAAAGGTAAATCTGACAGGTGCCGGTGAAGGAAACTCTATTGCCGCGCATGTAGCCATCGACAACCGTTTTTCGATGGGAAAATTGAAGGCGAATCATCAAAATATTGTCGTACTCGAAGAGGACTTTCTCCAACTTTCTGAATATGTAGGAGTTCCGGTGCACGGAATCTTTGGGTACGAGATTTTTAACAATTTTGTGGTCACCATCGATTTCTCGCGCAAGGAAATAACACTCATGCAACAGGACAGGTATAAATACAAACCCAGGAAAGGAGATAAGCACCCCATCGTCATTGAAGATACAAAACCTTTTACGGATGTAGTAACGCTGTTTGCTGATGGGCGTGAGCACCCCATTCGGGTGTTGATAGACACAGGTGCCGGGCATGCACTGTTACTCAATAAAACACCCAAGGAAAGTTTTCGGCTACCTGAGAAGGTAATTCGCGCTCAGTTGGGTCGGGGTATCAATGGAATTATCAATGGTAATTTGGGAAGAATTGATCGGGTGCGGCTTGGGAAGTACGAAATGGATAATATCGTAGCTTCTTTTCCGGATAGTATATCATTTGGAGCTAAGCTTGCCGGCCGAACCGAACGGCAAGGAAATATAGGGTGTGAACTGTTGCGCCGGTTCAAAGTTACAATGAATTATCAGGAGCGGTATATGGTACTTAAACCTGTTAAAAGGAGGATGCGTGAGAAATTTGAGCATGATATGAGCGGGCTCGAATTACGTGCAGAAGCGCAAAATCTGAGGTCGTACTATATCAATCATGTGGTAGAAAGTTCACCAGCCTCTGCGGCAGGTCTTAGAACGGGGGATCAGCTGCTGTTTTTTAATGATCGCGCTGCCTCAGAACTAAATATGAGTGAGATATACAGAATGATGCAACGTGGTGATGGCAAAAGTATTGATCTGCTTGTGAAGCGTGAAGGGCAAATTTTCTTTGCACGCCTCACGTTGAAAAGAATGATTTAGTTACTTTTAACGCCAAATTAATGATTGGCAATTTTGGAAAGACTCATAATTACCGAGGACGGGTCACACTCACTTTATAGCGAAATATTTAACCAGCAATATCATTCATTGCAGGGAGCTGTTACCGAATCGTTACACATATATATAGAATTAGGACTAAGACCGGTCCTGACCAAAGCGGCACATACCGTTACTGTTTTTGAAATGGGGTTTGGTACAGGTCTGAACGCGTTGCTGGCTTGGCAACTCGCCGATACTTTGAAAAAAAAGGTACACTATACATCCGTAGAGGCTTTTCCGGTACTATCTGGCGAAGCCTCTCTTTTGAATTATGAGTCTCTTACCAACCAAGAGGGATTATTACAACTCCATCAATTGGCTTGGGGTACGGATCATGAAATTTCTCCGTATTTCACGTTTAGAAAGGAAAATACGCTGCTTCAAAATTTTAGTACCCAAACGGTTTTTGATGTTATTTTCTATGACGCCTTTGATCCTCGTGCACAGCCTGAACTTTGGACGGATGAAATTTTTACTAAAATTGCAGGCTATTCCAACCCCGGAGCCGTTCTAGTAACGTACTCTTCAAAAGGAATTGTGAAGCGAGCGCTTGCGGCAAGCGGATTTCAGGTAGAAAGACATCCCGGCCCAGGAAGGAAAACACACGTTTTAAAGGCTATAAGGAGTTAAGATTGTTCCAAACATTATTTGAAATTGAAAAAAATGAGTCATATAGATATTATCACCAGTGAATTAAGAGAAGCGCAACAAGTTTTGGACCGATTTTTGAATGATGCGGAACAAGTTGCAAAAATTGAGGAGGCAGCTTCACTGATGGCCAATGCCATTTTGAGTAATGGAAAAATTATTTCCTGTGGCAACGGGGGGTCGCACTGCGATGCGATGCATTTTGCAGAGGAACTAACCGGTCGCTACCGCGATAACCGTCGCGCCTTACCTGCTATTGCGATATCGGATGTGAGCCATTTAAGTTGTGTGAGTAATGACTTTGGTTACGAATATGTTTTTTCGCGTTATATAGAAGGGTTAGGACAGCCAGGTGACGTTTTATTGGGGCTGAGCACGAGTGGGAATTCCGAAAACATTATTCGCGCTGCTGAGGCAGCTAAGGAAAAAGGAATGAAGATTGTAATCCTGTCCGGCAAGGATGGCGGAAAGCTGGCGGGTGTGGCAGATGTAGAAATAAGAGTTCCGCACTTCGGTTATGCCGATCGTATCCAGGAGATACACATCAAGGTAATACACATTTTTATGCTATTAATTGAAAGAATGGTATTAAAAGGTTAATTTATTACTACATTATCATTTTGTAAGGATTATTATTCACTCCATCACAACAATTTGATTCATGAAAGTACGTCCGTCTGCAATGATTATAAAGGATGAAGCCATTTTAACGCTTCGTTATAATTATGGGAACATCAATGTGTTTGCCTTGCCGGGAGGAAATCCGGATCCGGGAGAAAATTTAACGGAAGCACTAACCAGAGAATTGACCGAAGAACTTGGGATTACGACCAAAATAGGTAAAATGGTGTTTTGTGGAGAGGTTATATGGGACGAAATAAAAAAAGAGACGTTACATATCATTTTTGCCACAGATATTACATCAGGAGAGCCGGCCGTTAATTCCGCAGAAACTACTGCGCTGGAATTGGTATGGTTGCCGTTTTCGGAACTTAACCATACAATTTTATATCCCAACGTAGGAAAATACCTCTTAAGCTACATTCAGGGTAAGCCCGAACCCAGCCATGTAGGGGTTATAGACCAGCCCTATATTCAATAGCTCAGCCTTTTGATTTGCTATAGTACCGTGGTTTGTTTCTCAAGAACAGAAACAAACCGTACTTTTGCATTTTTAAAAGGAAGGGTAAATGGAAAACGAAAAGAAGGAGAAATTATCAAACTTCTTAATTAATAGAACTGAGAAGGATGTTTTATCACGTGGGCGTTCCATTTATAGCAGTGGTGGGTTCAAAGTGTCAAAGTTGGAATACAATGGTCCTGGGAATGCTGAGTTTAAGTTAAAAAGCGACTATTCTATTCAGTATTATATCATCCAGATCAAGGATTTTCTCACCCCTCAAATAAGTACATCCTGCACGTGTTCCTTCAATTACGGAGGGTTATGTAAACATCGCGTTGCCGCCATTTTGTATATACTGGATAAAATGCCTGCTATTCAACAGGTTCAGTATCAGATGGAAAAAACAGTGGTGGATCTTGCGGAAATTAGAGATTATACACTGAAAAATCTGGTACTCGACGATACTTGGGGTAGCAGAGGTGATATCACAAAGGTTGATATAGAAAGTGCTAAGGAAGGCGAAGCAACTTGTATTGTTCATCATCACGAACAAGATTTTACGGTAAGCTTCACCCGACTGAAAAGTACAAAGCAACTCAGTACAACTTGCTCCTGTAATCAAAAGCTGTGGGTGCCCCTTTGTGAGCACAAATTGGCAGCTCTGTTAAAGTTGCGGGAAGATTTGGGTGAGCGGGCTTTTGAGGTCATGCGGGACCTTACAGCCGAAAAAAGCAGTTTGTTGGCGGAGTACGGATATTCACTGGAAGATAATATACAGTCAAAATTTGATTTTAAGCTGGATGAAGATGGTGTTTTGCATCTTATAAAGCTTGATCAGGCCATTCAAAAGGTAGGATCTTACCAGGACTGGGAAGGTTTACGGGAGCGTATATTGCCTGTGCAAAGTATCAGCTATCAAGTGAGTACCTCGGAAGGTGCTAAGGACGATGAAGATAGAGTTTCACTTTTCGTGTTTTGGCCAAAAGGTAAAGAGCATCTGATGGACTTTGGCTTTGGGGCCTTTTCTGCAAAGTATAGCCACAAAACGCAAAAAATAACGAGTATTCGGAACGTAGCTGGTGGATCCAGTCATTATTACGCTCCTGACGAAATTCCGGTACTTACGGAGGCAGAAGTGCGTCTGGTAAGAATTGCTCGACATCTGGAAGACGGCCTGCAGAAGTTTATTCGAAAGCAGGGGGGCTCTTACAATGCCTACATGCATTTTAGCGATGTAAATTACTACCAGCAGCGTAAATCGCGTGACTTTATAGGCAAGCAGGTGACACAGATTTTTAATGATCTGGATGAGCACTGGGTATATATTGCCGAGAATGATTTCATCAGTACAAACAACCACCTGACAAAGGTTAGACTTCATCGGGAACCAGCGAAACTTTTCTTTGTGCTTACTGAGGATAATGAGTTCGTTACCCTGAACCCCTATGTAGAGATTCGTAAAGGAAGTCCTGTTGAACTGAGTAAGGTGGCTGCTTTTGATAGTTTTTGGCTCGGCTTGTATCAGGAAGATATGCTATTTCGGTGGGCTACTACCAGCGATGCCGAAATGGTAGCGTATATGCGAGAAAACGGGTTTAAGATTCGGGTTCGTAAAGAATATTCTGATGAGTTTCTGAAAAACTGGATCATGCCGGTGACTGAGCAGTTTGATGTTATTTTTCAAACCAGGCACGCGATTGAAACCCTGCCAATGAAACTTCTGAAGTCGCGGATATACTTGAAGGAGGATGATGCGAACTTGCTCATCGTTCCGATGTATGTGTACGAAGGGGAGGAGCCGGAATCGGAAGTAGAGATGGTGTATGATCAGCGACGGACCAAGGCAGGATTTGAGGATAATAAAATTACCATGCAGGAACGCGATGCCGATACGGAACAAGCGCTGTGGAGGTGGTTAGAGTCTTTGCATCCTGATTTTTCACACCAGGCAGGTAATCCGTTTTTCTACGTACCTTTTGAGCATGTGATGAAAGATGGCTGGCTCTTCAAATTTGTGGAGGCGGTCAATGAACAGAAATACGAGCTACTCGGATTCAGGGAACTGAAAAAGATGAAGTTCAATCCCAATAGAGGTCAGTTCAATGTGAAGGCATCGTCGGGTATCGATTGGTTTGATATGCAGATTGATATCACCTTTGGTGACCAACGGGTATCACTAGCAGAGGCCAAGAAAGCACTCCTTAAAAAACAGAACTACGTTCAATTGAAAGATGGTTCGCTAGGAATGCTGCCCGAAGAGTGGATCAAAAAACTGGAGCCGCTGCTGATGTTTGGCCGTATTGATGGAGATGAGCTACATTTATCAAAAATCCATTTTTCATTGATTGATGAGCTTGTTTCTCAGGTTGACAATGAAGAGGTATTTCTTGAGTTACAGGAAAAAAAGCAAAAACTGCTGAATTTTAAAGAAATTCCGAATGTACCACTTCCAGAAAACCTGAATGCTACGCTGCGTCACTACCAGGAGGAAGGCTATAAATGGATAAACTTCCTGCATGAGTTTGGCTGGTCAGACAAAAAATCCGCCCAACGTCATCCTTATCTTGGCCGATGATATGGGTCTAGGTAAAACGCTTCAAATGCTGACCTTTATACAGCAGCAGAAAAACGAGAATAAGAACTATACGAATCTTGTCGTAGTTCCTACTACATTGATTTTCAACTGGCAGGCAGAAGCGGCTAAATTTACGCCAGACCTAAAACTATATGTGCATCGGGGCATGACCCGTCGGAGAGATATTGCGTTTTTTGAGGAATACGATATCATTCTTACCACCTACGGCACCATGCGTAGCGATGTGGAGCTGTTCAAAGTGTTTAATTTCCACTATATTATATTGGATGAGGCTCAGGCTATAAAAAATCCTGATTCTTTAACTTCCAAAGCTTCCCGTTTGCTTACTGCTACCAACAGGCTAACGATGACGGGGACACCGGTTGAAAACAATACGTTTGACTTATATGCCCAATTCGAATTTTTGAATCCGGGTATGCTGGGACATGCTGACTTCTTCCGCACAGAATATGCTACTCCAATCGATAAGTATCAGGACAAGGAAAAGTCTGAGGAATTGCGCCGTTTGGTATATCCTTTCATGCTAAAAAGGACGAAGGAAGAGGTTGCGACCGATTTGCCAGACAAGACAGAAACGATCCTGTTTTGTGAGATGGGTAAGAAGCAAAGAAAGGTTTACGATACTTTCAGAGAAAAATATCGATTGGAAATTGCTGAGAAATTGGCCGCAGAAGGACTTAATAAGAGCAGTTTCTTGATATTAGAGGCACTATTAAAACTGCGTCAAATATGTGATTCCCCAGCCATTTTATCGGGAGACGAAGATTATGGAAATGAGTCGGCGAAACTGGAAGAAATCACCCGGGAAATTGAAGAGAATGCATCAAATCATAAGATCTTGATTTTTAGTCAGTTCTTAGGAATGTTAGATCTGATTCGCAAGCATTTGGATAAAATGAATATCCCTTACGAGTACCTGGATGGTCAAACATCAGATCGGGCCGGTAGGGTAAACCGTTTCCAAAACGATCAGACCTGTCGCGTATTCTTGATGAGTCTTAAGGCAGGTGGAGTTGGGTTAAATCTTACCGAAGCGGACTATGTTTACCTGATCGATCCATGGTGGAACCCGGCAGTGGAGCGACAGGCGATCGACAGAACCCACCGAATTGGTCAAACGAGAAAAGTTTTTGCTTATAAAATGATTTGCAAGGATACGATAGAGGAAAAAATTATCCTTCTTCAGCAAAGAAAACAGGATTTAGCGGAAGATTTGGTCGGAGGCGAATCTGGATTCATTAAGAAGCTAAGCCAGGAAGATATTATGGGCTTGTTTAGCTAAAATCAAAAATGCCGCGTTTCCATATGGAGCGCGGCATTTGCATGTATAGCGTATTTAAAAGAACCTACAAAGGTTTTTCAAGTGTTGAAGTACTTCCATTAAAAACAGAATCTCCAACTGCAAGATTTCCTCGTTGTAAGTTTAGTGTGGCATATTGATTATTCGAATGAAGGGATACGACAGATGTAGCATTAGCAACCGGCCGCTCCTTAATAGTATCACGTTCAAGCGATAAAGACTCCGTAGCAATCTGATTTTCGATTGCACGTTCTTTAAGCTTTTTTTCTATCAAACAAAGGCTAAATAAGACAATAGCTACCAAGATCGTAGCAAAATT
>CALGRQ010000542.1 GCA_937880795.1 uncultured Dyadobacter sp.
TTCGTGATATGGAGCATAATCTTGATTTGGAAGAAGCCCGGCTCAGAAAACAATAACGGCGCATGGATTTAGTGGTGTTTCAGGGTCTCCTGATGTCTCCATAGTTCCTGGAAAAGAGTACTGTTTTGCTTTAGAAAGGCAAACGTTCCTTCCGCTGCTATACGCCCGTTGCTCATCACATATATATAATCAAATTTAGAAAGCAAGTGTAGCCGGTGTAGGGTGGATACAACCGCTTTGCCTTTGAATTGCTCAAACATATGATCGTATATGAGAGATTCTGTCTTTGGGTCAACGCTGCTGGTGGGTTCATCCAAAAGAACAATATCGCTGGCTCGTGCTGCAAGGACTCCTCTTGCCAGCGCGAGCCTTTGTTTTTGTCCACCCGATAGATTTACACCCTTTTCCTGAATGTTGGACTCAAGATGATTGGGAAGGCGACTTAGCACTTCTGTAAAATGAGCTGTATCGCATACCTCCATCACTTCTTCCTCTGTAAAAGGCAGGCCTAAGGTGATGTTATAGCGAATGGTATTTTCAAATATTTCAGGATCCTGTGGGAACAAGGTAACGGTGTCTGCGAGCATGTTCATATGTGCGTCTGTCTGCCCATCCACAGTTACAGAAACGTCTGCGGTAGGTTGGTATAATCCTCTAATAATAGCTAGCAAGGTACTTTTTCCACTTCCGCTTTCGCCAATAAGTGCAATCCGTTCCCCACGTTTTATTTTAAGATGTAAAGCATACAGACCATTCGCCGACTCACCCGGTATATAGTTTGCTTCGTGAGAAAAGTTTAGATTGTCAATCCTGATTTCTCGCCAATGTTCCGGTAACGGGGTATTTGCTTCGCCAATATGTTGTTGCGTATAGGCTTCGTTGATGCTTCGTGCGGTTTGTACTTCGGTGTTGTAGCGGATAATTTCGGTGTATTGCCAGGCCACATCCTGGAAGACACTCGTAAACTGGTTGACATAGCCCAGTAAGGTTACCAGCCCTCCAACCAGAAATATTTCACCAGGAACCCGATTTTGATAGATATAGCCAAGCGTGACAACCACGTATATAAGTGCAATGAATATACTGGCAACAAACCACTTCCACTCGTTAATGACAACCGTTCTTCTGAATGGCGGAAATACGTCAGCCACCTTTTGCATTAGTCCGGCTTTCATTCGTTTTTCTAAACGAAGGGTAATGACCGTGATAATGTTTGACAAACTATCGAACAGGGTAGAAGAGACGACGTGCTCCTTTTCATTGGTTTCGTCCAATGCTTTTATAAAGGGTTTGTCAAAGAGAAATATTACCCGAATGGTGACTATGCCGATCAAAATACCGATTGTCCCATATAGCGGCGAAAACCAGACAATGGCGACAAAGGAGAAAATGAACTTGGCAAATGCATGAAGAAACATAAAACCATTTTGAAAGAAGTCTCTTAATGCTTCATAGGCTTTTCTGATTCGGTTGATGGTTGCACCGCTGTGATGATCCTGATGCCACTTGGTAGGCAAATGCAGGGCCTGGTGATACATTTCATCCAGAAAGTTTCTACTCAGATCGAAAGCCAACTTTCTTTCCATTACGCGTGCCGGACCATGGAAAGCCCATTCTCCCAAAGTTAAAGCAAAGTAGCCACCCGCATATAGCCAGACGTTTTGTAATATTTCATCAGGATCACTTTGTATAGATTGAATGAACCACCCCAACATCAAGGGGTGCATGGCCAGTACAATGTTTGCCAAAATAAACAATGCGTATACCAATAAATATTGCTTACGCTGGCTTCTGGCATAATGCCAGGCAATGGATAATAGGGCTATATATGGATTTTTCATGAATTCAGTTTCTCGTGTCAAAGATAGAAAACGGAAATCAGTTATGGGGTAGATTGGTAGCGTGACGCTCAGTTAATATAGTCTCTATAAGTAGGATCGCCTGTATATGATTCTTTACCTGATAATTAGGAATGAATAAAAACCAGACAACAATAACCACAATCGTTTATGAAAACATTGAAGTGTATAGCAGGCGTATTAGCCTTGGTCATGTTAACGAGTAAATCACCGGTGATGGCTCAGGAAGGATGGACTTCACTGTTCAATGGTAAAAATTTGGATGGCTGGAAAGTTGGGGCTAATGCCTCCTCGTTTTCTGTTGTAGATGGAGCCATAAAGGTGGCTGGACCAGTCGCGCACTTGTTTTATACGGGTTCGGTAAAAAATCATAAATTCAAAAACTTTGAATTTAAAGCGAAAGTGATGACCAAGCCTGGGGCTAATTCTGGCATTTACATACATACCGAATACCAGCAGGAAGGATGGCCATCGCAGGGTTATGAGGTGCAAGTCAATAATTCACATACGGACTGGAAAAGGACTGGTAGTTTATATGACATTAAGGATATCAAAGAAACCTATGTGAAGGATAATGAGTGGTATACCGAATATGTTAAAGTGCAAGGAAAGCGTATCACTATAATGATTAACGATAAAGTGGTGGTTGAATATGACGAAACGGACGCCGATAAGCGTGCGGTGAATGGGAAGGGAAGGGTTCTCGGCGCCGGTACTTTTGCGTTACAGGCTCACGACCCTAAGAGTGTAGTTCTTTATAAAGACATCATGGTGCGTCCGTTAAAGGATTAATAAATACATAATTTTTTCAATGATCTATGGAAGATCAAGTTTATTTTGACTCCATCCTTACACGCTTTGAAAAAGCCAATAGGGAGTATTATATAGCCGTTCCCGACGAGGTAGCGGCTATTTTTGTAACAGGGCGAAAGCCGGTCCGCATGCGCTGCATAATTAATGACACAGTTAAATTTCAGTGTGCAATACGGCCTATTGCATACGGAGGTTTCTATATCAATGTTTCTGCCAGTTTGAGACAGGAAGGGCAACTTGTGTTGGGGCAAAAGGTATCTGTTGCCGTTATTAAAGACGATAGTGAATATGGCAGGGATATACCGGAAGAGCTCCTGGAATTGTTGAGTCAGGATGAGGAAGGAAGAAGATGTTTTGAAAATATACTGCCAAGTAACCAGCGTGGGATCATTCATTATGTGGCGTCGGCCAAGTCGGTGCAGGTACGGGTTGACCGTGCTTTAAAAATGATAAATCGTTTGAAGCACGGATGAAGGCTAATGCTCACTCCCCGAACCTACCACAGCCCTATATTGAGTAGGTGATATTCCTTCCGACTTTTTAAACTGCCTGCCAAAATAATTAAGATCCGAGAATCCCAGCTGGTAACAAACCTCAGAAATGCTGGCCTTTGAGTCAGATAAAAGTGACTTTGCCTTCTTGATTTTTTCCTTGAGTATAAAATCCAAAGGACTCAGATTAAACTCGCGTTTAAAGGCACGATAAAAGGAGGTTCGGCTCATACACGCCTTTTCACTTAAATCTTCCACCTGAATTTTTTCACTGATGTTCGCCCTGATGTAGCTAATTACATATGAGAGCGGACTGTTCTGATCTGCGGTTTGGGGATTGGTGGCCGCATGTAAATTTTGAGTTTGAATGATATGAACAATCAATTCCTGCAAAGTAAGGTCAGCCAGAATGTCCTTCCCTAATGCAGTTCCTGAGCATATCCTGATGAGTTTGTTGAGGCTTTGGGCCAAATCCAGATTATTCATGAAATGATATTGGTTTTGGCTCAAAGCCCAATATTGATCCTTTCCTTCACGCGGATATTGTTCATTGAGCCTATCCAGTATTTGCTGAATTTTAATCTGATCCAGCGCCAGTGCAATACATTGTGTCGGATTATTTTCAGAAGCGTCGGGGAAGTCGATTTTCATGGTTACATGGGCCGGTACAAGTACCGTTTCGCCAGGTATATAATCAAAGCCGGGTTGGTCGAACAGGTGCATAACTTTTCGCCCCCGCAGCATACTTGTTACTACAAAATCGGAGAACGTAAGGGGCACAAGCGCCGATGCTTGTAGGGTTTCAAATACATTTAACTCACAATTCTGAAGTGTAAATGCACGCCGGTTTTCCACAAGCGTTTTCATAGATTTCTCTTCAGATATAGCAATTTGGTCCAGTTTAAATCCAGATGACATCGTTGTAATATTTTGAAAACCGTTTAATTCAAGCAGGGATATGCCGGTAGATGGAGCAATTTACAGATATTTTGAAATATAAATATACTTTTAAATAATGAGATAATTATGCTACAACTTGGCACAATTGTACCAATGGTTAACGGTACTTTGGGCTAGGTTTGTATCAGTAATTCATTAAAAAACTTTTTTTAAATTATGGATACGACAACCGAGAACCCAAAGACAGTTTCAAATGCGAGTGAAAATTTGGCTAGACGGCCAAACTTTAAAGAGCGATATGG
>CALGRQ010000543.1 GCA_937880795.1 uncultured Dyadobacter sp.
TCATTTCAGGGCGCTTTTTTTGTGTTTCCAAATACCTATAATTAACTACTTATAACTCTTTAACTTATGTTAACGTTATATAACTTAAAGATAAGTTGTATAACTGATTAATACGTTATAAATTTGAATTATGGAGACACTTACAAAAACAGAAGAGAAGGTCATGCAAATTCTTTGGGGTATAAAACGAGGATTTGTAAAGGACATCATAGAAAGGCTAGGGGAGCCCGAACCTCCCTATAATACCATTTCATCGCTGGTTCGGATTTTGGAAAAAAAGGGATTTGTTGACCACAAAGCATACGGAAAAACACATGAGTATTTTCCGGCTATCTCCAAGATGGCTTATAGGAGCTTTACTTTTAAAAATTTCGTTGCCAATTATTTTGAGGGAGAGCCGGAAAAGGTACTTTCCTATATGGTAAAGGAAGAAAACCTGGGACAAACAGAGATTCAAAAAATGTTGGAATTACTGGATGAAAAGGAGCAACAACAAAATATAAAAAACGATGAGCACTAGCATTTCGTACTGGCTCTTACAAACCTCCATTTCAATAATACTATTGGCTGGATGCTATAAGTTGTTCCTCGAAAAATTAACGTTTTTTGCATGGAACAGAGCTTATCTGATAATCGGGATTCTAAGTTGTATACTTGTTCCTATACTACCTGCGTCACCTTGGCTAAGCAACATCTGGACCGATAAAATATCGCCTATACCATATTTAACAAACCTTCCTATACAATTCGATTCACAGCATAATACTTTATCAACTACATACAATACACCCATCACTTCTGATAACTCCTTTTCGTTTATCGGTATTTTGCTCATCGTCTATCTGATTGGAGCTGGCTTAAAACTGACAAAGCTGCTCGTTTCATTGAATAAATTGCGAAAGTTAAAAAATGCCTCGATCAAAACTCACTCAATATCACATATAAGCATCTTTACGCAATCCCAACTTCCTACGTTCTCCTTTTTCAATAACATCTTCCTGCATGAAGATACACTAAGGCTCAACTCGTCGGAAACCGATCAAATTTTACAGCATGAGCAGATCCATATTAAGCAAAACCACAGTTACGACGTCGTTTTTTATGAATTAATAACCGTCTTATTCTGGTTCCATCCGTGTGTAACGTATTTATCTAATGTCCTTCGAGAGGTTCATGAATATCTTGTAGATGAAGAAATGACTGCTAATCACAACACTGTATCGGAATACGGGCAACTACTCATCAAACTTGCCACACAATCCGGCAAGCCTGCTTTGGTGCATACCTTCTCGGACTCACAGATTTTTCACAGAATAAAAATGCTAACCAAACCAAAATCCAATCCTATGAGCAAGTTTAGATTTTTGTCCGTTCTGCCCATTGTTGGCATCGTGGTTCTGATGAGTTCATTTTTATCTGAGCCAAAAATCAATGAGAAGAATTCTGCATTGATTTTAGCTACACAATCCAAGAGCAGAATTAAGAATATTAGCTGGACAGGTAACACCAAATACACTGCGCAGCAATTAACCCAAATGCTTGGAATCACAAATGGTGATCCGTACGACTCACTTATGCTGGTTAATCGTCTAATTGGAATTGAAAATGCTTCCGTTACTTCCCAGTATATGAATGACGGCTATTTATTTTTTAGAGCAGAACCGCATACCCAAATTACCAAAGATCAGGTTTTGGTTCATATAACACTCTCAGAAGGGCAAAGAGGTAAAATCCGCCACGTCACTGTTAAGGGGAACAAAAAGGTACCCTTGCAAACCGTTTTGGATATGATCGATATAAAACCCAATGACTACTTTAACAGAAGCAAAATTTTGGCAGCCCAGAAATCACTTGCAGAATCAGGAAAGTTTGACACCAACAGTATCAACATCATTCCTTCTATAAAATTATCTCAAAAAGATGAGGAAGCCACAGTCGAGTTACAATTCGATCTTCGGGAATTATAAAGAAAGATATTAGTGGCTGTTCAATGAATAATTGAACAGCCACTAATATACTAAGGTGAAAGCCTTTCGATTCTCCAATTATCCTCGTCTATCTTGATATAGGCAAGGCGATCGTGCAGTCGGCTAGGGCGTCCCTGCCAAAACTCTACATATCGTGGAATAACCCGATAACCACCCCAGTGTTCCGGTCTCGGAACCGGAATTCCTTCAAACTTTGTTTCGAATTCCTGCGTGGCTATCTCCAATACCTCTCTATTGGCTATAACAGAACTTTGTATGGAAACCCAGGCTCCAATTTGGCTACCGCGAGGCCTGCTTTCAAAATACGCATCCGATTCCGCTGCCGTAGTTTTCTCCACAATTCCTTCTATTCGTACCTGACGTTGTAGTTCTTTCCAGAAAAAAGTAAGAGAAACATTGGGGTTCTTTTCCATGTCACGGCCTTTGCTGCTCAGGTAATTCGTGAAAAATTTGAACCCTGTGTCCAAATCCTTGAGCAGCACAACGCGCGAGGTAGGGAACTGATGGTGGATCGTTCCAAGTATCATTGCATTGGGTTCTTCAAGCCCTGAGGCCAGCACTTCGTTAAACCATTTAGTAAACTGATGAAGTGGATTCACCTCAAGATCGGATTCATGTAGACCTTTTAAAGTATAGTCGGTTCTAATATTTGCAATGTTATGGTTCATTTGGTATAATATGTTCAATCTTGGGGTCTCAAAATTAGCCAATTCATTGGAAAGATTGTTAGATTTGTAATCAATATGATACGTACTTACGAAACACCAATCACGATGGCACAAGAACAAAACGAAGGGGTCGAAAGCAATGAGCAGGAAGACCTGACACAAAAAACGATTGATACCCTCGAAATTGATCTTAACAATGCGTTGGCAGAAGAACATGAGGAAATACAAACTCCCGATGTAGATTACAGCGTGCTTTCTAAAGAGCAGCTTGTAAAGCTATTGGAGAACGAGCTCACTACGGTTCAGGGAGAAGGTTCCAAGCCAGCATTATTGAAAAAAGCCGAGGCTGTTGTTCGTGAGATCCGTCCGGTGCTTGACAGCATTAAACAGGCGGATCGAGAAAGTGCGTTGAAGGCATTTATCGCTGAAAATGGCGAAGAAGACGGCTTTGAATTCAAATACGATGCTGATACGCAACGTATAGATGCATTGAGTAGAGAGATCAAAGGCTTGAAAAATGCTTATTACCAAAGCCAAGAGAAAGAAAAGGAAAAGAATTTCAATACCAAAACAGCCCTTTTACAGCGCCTGCGCACATTATTAGAGGACGAAGGAAACAAAGAAACTGATGCATCGGGCTTAAAATCGAGCTGGGAGGAGTTTAAAAAAATTCAGGAGGAATGGAAAAGCGCCGGAAATATAGCCTCGCCCCATAACGGTACGCTATGGGCTACTTATAATGCGCTTATTGACCGTTATTTCAGCAACCGCAATATTTATTTCGAACTGAAAGAACTGGACCGTAGACGTAATGCCGAATTGAAAGCAGAGCTTTGCGAGAAAGTAGAAGAGTTAGGTAAATCGTTGTCAAGCCGTCCAATGTCTCGTGAAATTCTGAATGAGGCCAATCATATTTTTGAGGACTACAAGCATATAGGCCCGGCTCCGAAAGAAGATCAGGAAAAACTATGGCAGCGATTCAAAATGGCACTTGACGTATTGTACGATGCCCAGCGCGGACAATTTGCCGAGCAGAAAAAATCGATGCAAGAAAACTATGAGCAAAAAGCGAAAATCTATGAGCTCATCGTGCCATTTACTACCTATAACTCTGGAAGTATTAAGGAATGGAATGCCAAAACAAAAGAAATTATGGCATTTCAAGACCAGTGGGTAGATATTAAGGGAATTATGCCACGTGAAGAAGGCAAGGAGCTTAGTAAGAAATTCTGGGCGAGCCTTAAAACTTTCTTCAACAACAAAGGGGAGTTTTTCCGTCAGCTGGAAAGTAAGAGAGAGCAAAATCTTGAGCTTAAAAACCAGCTTTGTGTAGATGCCGAAAGTATATTAGCAACAGGTGATGACACGGCGTCTAATACACAAAAAATTATTGAACTGCAGAAAAAATGGAAGGGTATAGGCCAGGTGCCAGAAAAGTTCAAAGACACCATCTATGACCGCTTTAAAGCTGCTTGCGATGCATATTTTAATCAGAAGCGAGCTAAGAACAAAGAAGTTGAAGAGGAGTTCGAAGAGAATTTGAAAAAGAAAGTCGATCTGATCGAAAGGATTGAAGCAGCTGCCAATGATAAAGTGGAGTCGTCTCTAAACTTATTATCTGCATTTAAAGCTGAGTGGTCTTCCATTGGCTTTGTGCCGAAAAAAGATATGCAGACGATTCAGAAACGTTACATTGGCGCTATCAACACCTATGTAAGTGCGATTGGCCAACTCTCGACCAAGGAAAAAGAACAAGCCGTATTGGAAAGCGAAGTAGAAATGGTTCGTGAAGGTGGCGACTCGAATAAAAACTTGTTTAGAAAGGAAAGCGATATACGTCGTAAGGTGACACAGCTGGAAAATGATATTGCTTTGTGGCAAAACAATATCGAGTTCTTTGCGAAATCAAAAACTTCGGATCGCTTAAAGTCGGAATTCGAAAGAAAAATAAATAGTGCGTTAGAACAGCTAGAAGAGCTAAAACACCAACTATCTATTATTCAGGAGGCTATATAATTTTTGAAAAAATAGTTGATAAAAGTTTGCCAAAAACTTGCGTTGTATAGCTCAATCGACTACTTTTGCACCATGATAACGGAATAACAAACGGCTATCACAAAAGAAAAAGGCCTCCATAGCTCAGCTGGTAGAGCAACTGACTTGTAATCAGTAGGTCGTTGGTTCGATCCCGACTGGAGGCTCTAAAAGTTTTTAAAAATATTTTCTTTTGTAAAGTCATTTGAAGTTATCTAAATAATAAAGGCCTCCATAGCTCAGCTGGTAGAGCAACTGACTTGTAATCAGTAGGTCGTTGGTTCGATCCCGACTGGAGGCTCTAAAAAAGCACTTAGCAAATTTTGTTAAGTGCTTTTTTCGTTTCGGCCCTGTTCGCTTCCATACGCCTCACTGGCACGATTACTGCCTGATAGCCTTATCTCACCAATCAAATGCAACGAAATGGTTGCTTTGGATGCTTATGAAAAACTTAGATAATGGTAAAAATTTAGGACGATTAATTATTGTTGCTTATCGACTTCCCTTTAAAATTGTTCACGACGGAGATCAACATATCCTTCACCAGAACGCTGGCGGATTGGTTTCGGCGGTACTGTCGCTGGTAAATGAACAAGAAAATGCCTTTTTTTCCTCACCCGATAAAATACAATGGATCGGTTATAGTGAAAATACAAAAGAAGAGCTTGAAGGCCAGAGCCTTGCGAATGAATCCTTTCAGGCACATCCTGTTTTTATTCCCGACGAGATCAATGAAAATTACTATGAAGGTTTCTGCAACAATCTGATCTGGCCGCTATTTCATTACTTCCCGTCCCTTGCACAGTTTGACGATACGTATTTCGAAGCTTATCAAGCTGCAAATCGTTTGTTCTATGAAAAACTGATAGAAGTAATTCAACCAGGTGATACGATATGGGTGCAGGATTACCAGTTGATGCTCTTACCAAACCTGATTCGCGAAAACTATCCAGATAACAAAGTAGGGTTCTTTTTCCACATTCCGTTCCCTTCTTATGAGTTATTCCGAACACTACCTGTAACATGGCGAAAAGCAATGGTAGACGGTATATTGGGTTCCGATGTAGTAGGATTTCACACCAACGACTATGTCGAATATTTTTTAAAAGCGGCTCGACTGGTATCAGGTCATATGAATAAGTTACATTATATCAATATGAGCAATCGTATTGTGAAGATAGACTCATTTCCGATCAGCATCGATTTCGCTAAGTTCAATGAGGCTTATGACGAACCCGATGTAGCAGCAGCCCGCCAGTCGGCCAGAGAGTCTC
>CALGRQ010000544.1 GCA_937880795.1 uncultured Dyadobacter sp.
ACTTTTTGGCCAAGAACTTTTCTGCGAATCTCATTTTAGGAACAACCAAACATCAGGTAAAAGCGGTGGGTACTGCCCTGGGAGATGTGGACCTGGGTAAAGTATGGCTGTTACCCCCTACGCTCACTTTCTTATATCACATTCCGGTTACAAAGGGAATTGTACCCTACGCTGGTGCTGGGGTAAATTATACTATTTTTTATGGCGTCAAAAATGGTCCAGCGATTGCTAAAACCGATTACGAAAACAAATTCGGACTGGCTGCACAAATTGGTACCGATATTGATATCAGTAAACGATTATTCCTGAATATTGACGTGAAAAAAATATGGCTCAAAACAGATGCAACAGCGACTACTATTCCATCTGTTGCAGATGGAGCAACGGTTACAGCCGAAACAAAAATTAACCCATGGTTGCTAAGTGTGGGTGTAGGGGTCAAGTTCTAACGCTGACTACATCACCATAAACTGACAAAGTCTGGCCGGAAACCCCGCCAGACTTTGTCAGTTTAAAACCTATATATACCACAGATAAAGACTATGTATATTACTTATAACGTCTCTTTCAACCATCCAAAAAACTCACGCTGCCACACTATAGCATTTTGCGCGCTGAGTACCCAGTGGTTTTCATCTGGCAGATATAACAACTTGCTTTTAATTCCTTTTAGCTGAGCAGCCTGGAAGGCCTGTAAACCTTGCTCAATAGGTACACGATAGTCTTTTCCACCCTGAATGATAAAAATGGGCGTTTTCCACTGGTCAACAAAATTGCTCGGCGACTGGCTGAAAGAGCGCTGCGCTACCGCATTTTTCTTGTCCCAATAGTTACCACCCTTCTCCCAGTTTTCAAAAAACATTTCATCGGTGGTACCGTACATGCTTCTGAAATCAAAAACTCCGTCGTGAGAAATGAATGTTTTAAAGCGGCCATTGTGCTGAGCCTGCAATGCAAAAACAGAGAAACCTCCAAAGCTTGCTCCAACACAACCCAAACGCGATTTATCCACGTAAGGTTGTTTCGCTTCTGCATCAATCGCACTCAAATAATCCTTGATAACTTGTCCACCCCAGTCTTTACTCACCTGCTCATTCCATTTCGTTCCGTGCCCAGGCATACCCCGACGATTCGGCGCCACAACGATATATCCTTGCGATGCCATCAACTGGAAATTCCAACGGAAAGAGTAAAACTGCGTCAATGCCGACTGCGGTCCTCCCTGGCAATATAGCAACGTAGGATACTTTTTGGAAGGGTCAAATCCAGGAGGATAAACTACCCATACCAACATTTTCTGACCGTCCGTAGTCGTTACCCATTTTCTTTCTGTTTTACATTGCCCCAGGGTGCTGTTCACGTCATCATTAACGTGTGTAAGCTGCGTCATAGCTCCTGTTTCTGCATGAACCTTATAGAGTTCGCTGGCATGATTCATATCACTCCGTGAAACGATAAGTTCATTACCCACCTGCCCGTGTACACCATTGATATCAAAATCACCTTTTGTAATCTGTGTGATCGTTACGGCGATTCTGGTTAAGCCCGGGTAATTCACCTTGAATAGCTGTACGGTTCCGTTGGTAGCAGCCCAGAAAAAAATCGTTTTGCCATCTTCTCCCCATACAAAACCATCCACATGGATATCGTCGCGATGCTGTGTAAGGTTTATTTTTGTTTTACCGTCGCTAACAATAATATCCTGCTTGTCGGCTTCATAACCATCCCTTTTCATTTGAAGCCAGGCCAACTGCCCTTTTTCATTGTATGCCGGAGCCACATCGTAGCCTTTGTTATCCTCCGTCAAATTCACCGTGGTTCCCTTCTCAATGTCATACTCAAACAAATCGGTGTTGGTACTTACTGCATAATCGGTTCCAAACTTTTTCTTGGTAACATATAATACGCGTTTGCTATCCGGATTCCAGATATAGTCTTCATCACCACCAAAAGGCTTCTGCGGACAGTCAAATTTTTCACCTGCCATAATATCCTTACCCGTTCCGGCTTTTCCATCTACGTAAGGCGCTACAAAAACGTGGTCGAATTTACCATCTTCCCACGTGTCCCAATGCCTATAATTAAGCGAAGTGAATACGTATGCATCCGATTTGGGGAGGTCTTTATACTTGTCTGCACCGGTAATGTTCATTTCCTGCACAGCGTCATGGCTGATGATGTGCTTTCCGTCGGGTGAAATCTTCGTGTTAACTAAAAATTCATTAGCATCTTTAATTTCCTCTGCTGGTCCACCGGCAACTGGTATGCGGTATGTTTTGCGGTTTGTTTTATTTGTGGCAAGATCCGGTGTTCCTACCGAATAAATCACATATTTCTTATCCTTAGAAATCCCCGAGGCCGATACGCGCCCAAGTTTCCATAGCTGCTCGGGAGTGAGGTTCGTCTGCGCTTCTGCTGTCAATGCAAACAAAGCCAAACCGGCCCAGTACCATATTTTTCTCATATTATTATTGATGATAGGTTCTTAGGAAATTGCAAATTTTACAACTCCATATCGTTATACTATGTGAAAGTATGCGATCGGAACGAGTATTCAAAAAATAATTAGTCCAACAATTATTTCAGCAGAGCAGAACAACAAATACGTAAACCATAAATAGGAGAATAGCCCCTGCAACAAAATGTCATAGGGGCTATTCTCGTTGAAAGTAGTACCATTGGATTAAGCTATTACCGTTCTCTCGACAAAGAATATGGTGCGTTTTTCTCGGCCGAGCCCCATTTCAAATGAGGACTGGTGCCCATTTGTAAGACCAGTTTGCCCCCTTTGCTGATCTCCTGATGCGTTAAATAGGTACGTTCAAACGGCTTTCCGTTTAAAGTAGCAGACTGAATATATAAGGCCTTATCCGAAACGTTTTTTGCCTCGATCGTGAATTTTTTACCATTAGCCGAAGTTAGTATCACCTCCTGAAAAACAGGGCTACCAAGCACGTATTCCGGCGTACCAGGCGTAACCGGGTACATCCCAATCATACTAAACGCCAACCAGGCCGACATCTGTCCACCATCTTCGTTCCCGCTCAAACCACCCATACCCGTATCATACTCTTCGGCAATAATCCGACGAACCCACTTCTGTGTTTTCCAGGGTGCACCGGCATAGGCATACAAGTAGGCGATCTGATGATTCGGTTCATTTCCATGCCAATAATGTCCGTTCTCAAACAAGGTATCAAGTTTGCTGGTCATCGCGTAATATCCACCCATTATTTTGGATAAACCTGCTATATCCTGAGGTACAAACCATGTGTACTGCGCCGGCGAGCCTTCTGTTATAAACGGTGACCGCTTCACGAAAGGATCGAAAGACTGAATCCAGTCTCCATTGGCATATCTACCTCTTGCATAACCCGTTTTAGGATCAATTACGTTTTTGTAGTTCTGTGCATGTTTTTTTAGGATTTCCGCATCTTGTTTATGTCCTAAACCCTCTGCCATTACCGACAACGCAAAGTCGTCATAGGCATATTCCAAAGTGCGGCTCACCTGCTCTCTTTTGTGAAAAGCCTGCCATACGCTATCTTCAAGTGGTATATAGTTGTATTTTAAATACGACTCCATGCCCCTCCGCCCTTTGCCTTCCACATAACTTTTAGGATCATTATTGGCTTCAAAAGCATTTTTACGCAGGTAAGAATAAGCTGATTTTAAGTCAAAATTGCGGATCCCTTTTGCGTAAGCATCCGATATCACCGATGCCGAATGATCACCAACCATGGCCGCTGTATACTGATTCCAGCAAGGGAAAATCGGCATCCACCCACCTTGCTCTGCCTTTTTCACCAACGATTGCATCATGTCTCCCGATTGACGTGGTTCCAGCAAATGGTGCAACGGCCACGCGGCTCTAAAAGTATCCCACATGCTATAGTCGCAGTAATAATCAAATCCATCGGTTTGTTGAATGGGTGAACCTCCTGCAAAAGATGGATATTTACCGTCTATATCCGAAAAAAGGCGAAGCGATAGCTTGGTTCTGTACAACGCACTATAAAACAAAACTTTATCCTGATCAGTCCCTTTTACCTGAACTTTACCCAGCGCCAGATTCCATATTTTCTTCGTTTCCGTTCGGATCTGATCAAACGTCTTACTTGCCAATTCTTTTTCCATATTGCTGCGAGCGCCTTCCACACTTGTGAAAGAGGTGCCTACACTTACGCCAACAACCTGCCCGGCAACACCAAATCCGACATAAGCGCCTACCTTCTCCCGTTTTCCAGTCCCGCTTAACTCCCTTCCACCGGGTAAAATGGTATCGCCCTTCCAGACACCAAATTGGGTTATTTTCCGATCAAACTTCAATACAAAATATCCACTAAAGCCTGCCGGCTGACCCGATCCCTGGTAAATTCGATGAACAGGATTGTAGCCCACAATCTCTCCTTTTTCTGGATAGATGTGCACAAACCCCTCCCCCTCGTCACTATTGGGCTCCACAACAATAAAATTTTCGTCACCACCCGTGAAAGTAAACCGCATCATCGACGCCCTGGCCGAGGCCGTTACTTCTGCATGGATCTTATAATCTTCCAGATATACCCCATAGTAGTCCGGTGATGTTTTCTCTTTCTCATGTAAAAAAGTGGAAGCTCTATCCTCCGGGCCCACTTTCAGTTCGCCCGACATGGGCATTACCGTGAGGGTTCCGTAGTCCTGTACGCAGCTTCCATTGAGCCAGTGGGTACCTCGAAAACCCTGAAACTTGGTATCGTCAAAATAGTAAGGTGCTATACATTTTTTCTCCGTGGCCCGGGTTTGCGGTGTCCATTGGGTCATACCATGTGGAACACCCACTACCGGTATGGTTTGCCCTTTAAGCTCACTACCTGCTTCACTGTGCGCTTTGGCACTGGCCGTTGCCGAAGGTGCCGAACCAATTCTGGTTTCTACATAATCGACCAGCGTTTTTTGTGCCCAAGACTCCGTGGAAAAACTGAGAATACCGCATAAAAGCAGGCAGAAGGGCCATTTAAGTAAACTAGATAGGTGCATAGGTGCAACAGGTTTAACCTGCGAAAAAGACAAAATCCAAAAAAATTATGATATGTTTAACCAATCAAAATCTAAAAGTAAGACGATTTTATTGGATCTTTCCCTTATGAATATACATATCATTGACACCGGCTACTTTAAATTGGATGGTGGCGCTATGTTTGGCGTGGTTCCTAAAACTTTATGGAACCGACACAATCCTGCCGATGACAAAAATCTATGCAGCTGGGCCATGCGTTGCCTGTTAATTGAAGATCGCGATAGGCTGATATTAATTGATACCGGTTTGGGCGATAAGCAGGATGAAAAATTCTTTGGTTTTTATGATTTACATGGAGATGCAACCTTGCTCTCTTCAATCCGCAACAAAGGATTTTCACCCGAGGATATAACCGATGTGGTATTAACCCACCTCCATTTTGACCACGTCGGTGGAGCCGTAAAATACAACAAGGAGCGATCTGGTTTTATAACAACTTTCCCAAATGCCACCTACTGGTCTAACGATGCACATTGGCAATGGGCTACAAACCCTAACCCACGTGAAAAGGCATCGTTTCTAAAGGAAAACATAATGCCCATATACGAATCGGGACAACTGAAGTACATTGAAAAAGGACATTCCCCCTTTTCAAATGTTGATTTCATCCATGTAGATGGACATACCGAACAAATGATGCTACCAGTGATCCGCTATAAGGATCAAAAAATCATATACGTAGCGGACCTTTTGCCATCGTCTTTTCACATTCCACTTCCCTGGATTATGAGCTACGATGTGCGACCGCTGCTGACCATGCAGGAAAAGGAACATGTATTAACACAAGCTGTGAAGGAAAATTGCATACTACTTTTTGAACATGATCCGTTATACGAGGCAGCGGTGGTGGAGCAAACCGACAAGGGCATCAAGATTCGGGAACGAGGAGATCTCAGTCAGTTCATTTAAAAAAAGAAGACGTGTAGCGTTTAAAGGATTGTATGAAGACAGGATTAGTACTTTCGGGTGGAGGAGCGCGTGGCATTTCCCACATTGGTGCTATAAAGGCACTACTAGAACAAGGCTTTACCTTCGACATCATCAGCGGAACCAGTGCCGGCGCCTTTATTGGCGCCTTACATGCCTACGGATATAGTCCCGATGAAATCCTGGAAATCTTCGTCAAAACCAAATTCCTGCGTTCTATCCGATTTGGGTTCAGTACGGGGGGGATGTTTAATATTGAAAATGCGGATAAAATTCTACTTAAATATATTCCTGAAAACCGTTTTGAATCCCTCAAAATACCCCTTACGGTAACGGCTACAGATATAGGCGCTGGTGAGGAAATTTGCTTTCGAACCGGTGAACTTACCAAGCCTATACTGGCCTCGTGTTGCTTACCTGGGATTTTTAAACCCATTCGTTTTCAGGATAGAGAATTGGTAGATGGCGCCATTTTTAATAACCTGCCGGTTGCCGCCATTGAAAATGAAGTGGACTATATCATTGGGATTCATTGTAATCCGTTGGCACAGGTAAAAAGCGCATCCCATGTACATCAAATCACGTATCGCAGTTTTAGGCTGGCGATGCGGGGTAAAGCAAAAGCAAGCTTAGACCGTTGCGATATGCTGATTGAAGCGCCGGAACTATGTGGCTACAACACCTTCGATTTTAGAAAAACCAAAGCGTTATTTGATATTGGATACCGGTATACCAAGGAGTTACTAGCCCAAAACATGCAAAAAATACCGACGAACCTCTCATAAATAAAAACTCCCCCAGCATTCAATATAACACATTGAAATGACCGGGGGAATCCTGCTTCGCTAATACGAACTATTTCAGCTTGTCGACCAATAGGTTACCCACCAGATCGCCTTGTTTCATACCCACATCAATGGCATCCATAAAGTGAATTCCTCCATAAAATCGGGAGATAGCGGCTTCATCCGCTGCTTGTTTAAAGGATTTAAAATCCCGGGCAGGTAAACCGAAACGTTCCTCCACCGTATCGGTATACGCAAACTGATCTCCAATAAAATGAGTCAATATCGCAGAAACAGCTGCGGAAACAACGGAATGGCCACTCAGATATTCCGGGAAAGGTGGGGTTTGTAAAAACGGAGTCCAGGTTGGATCAATGTATTTCCGAATTGCCGTTTCGGGTCTGATTCGATTGCTGCGATATTTCTCATCCCAACAAGTCATAAATGCGTCCATCATCCCTATTGCCACCGCCGTATTTACCTTCAAAGTCTTGGCAAAATCAGCTTTGCTCTGCTTGCAAACAATGTCCGTAATACCCATCCAGTGCGAACCGGGAGAAATTTTTTTCATACCCACCATCAAATGTCCTTTATTATCCAACGCAAACGGATTGCAATCCCAAAATGCGGCAATTTCCTTCTGCTTTTGATCCAACTTCACCTCATAGTTGGCCTTCATGAATTTGTAAAATTCAGAGTTCTTGTCCGTAGAAAATGCCACCGGTGGTACAGGTTTAAACTGAGCGGCAGAATCCAGAAAAAACGGTCTTACACGATTAAAATAGGGTTCCACGGGTGGAAAATATCCAGGAGGCGTTGGAAACCAGGTTCCTTCAACACCCTTGGGTTCGTATCTAGGAAAATTACTAATTAGATTGTATCGGTCCGCCTTTGCATATTTCAAAATTTGCTTACTGATATCCAGCGCATATTTTTCCGAATTCTCCAGCACTTCATCACTAAATCCAACCGTTCTGCATGAATCCAGCAGTTGCTCCTGGTATTTTTGGAGCAAAGCCTTTCCCGATGGCTGCATTTTTTTGGCAGTTTCCAGCATCGCCAAGGCTGCACTTAGCTTATAGGAAAACCCTTCGATGCCATAAGGTCGAACTATTTTCGGGAAATCGTTCAACACGCCGTGCATACTTTTGATCGACGAATCATTAAGTGCCACCACCTCGTAGCCCGCCAAACAAGCATACGAAAAAAAGCGAGCTCCAAGAGGAGGATTGGTTACATCATGAACCATCACGTCGGTCATCTGCGCCGTGATTTGTCCAATCGTTTCGGGGTTGATATCTAAAGTTTGCTGATCCTTGGTTTTGCAACCAGACAACATCAAACATGTTGTAACAAAAACTAAAATTATGAATCTCATTTTGTATTGAGTTGGTACGCCTGTACCGGTTGCTGATTAACTCCAATTAATAATTTATTACCCACAGAAAGAACACTACGTACATCCCCTTTGATCAAAAATCCGGATCTATACTGAGGAATATATGTAAACTTGCCTTTCCCATCGCCTTTGAGTAGAATCCCACTGTTCGCATCGTACTTACCAAAACGCAACCTTGCCTTGCTCACATTACCACAAAGTAACAAATCCTTTTTACCATCCTGATCGTAGTCTAATGCGGTGATCGTGTGTACCGGAGCAACCTGTACTTCCAGCGGTAATGGTTTCGCGGTATATTTACCCTGAGACCCGCTTTCAAAATACATGGTTTGCAGCGACGTGGCCCGAAGCGTTGTGGCACCTTTTAATTCGTCAGGGGTGAATATATCCTGAACCGTTGCATCCGCATAGCTTTTGTAATCCTGAAAACGCGTGCGCATGATGCTCATCTGATCCAGCATTTCGTCGCGGGTAACGTATGGATAACTCTTGCCTTGTATATAAAAGCTTAGAATCGGATCAACATTACCGTTATCGTCGAAATCTTTAAACAACATTTCGCTCGGTTCAGCCTCACTCGCTTTAACCTGGGTATTCAAACCCATATTACCCACCACTAAGTCCGGTTTCCCATCCCCGTTAAAATCATCAACCAAGATTTTATTCCACCAGCCACTAACTGGTTTTGCAAAATAATCAGCTGTTTTGTTTACAAGTTTATCATTGGTGTGGATAAATACAGTTATGGGCATCCACTCTCCCACAACGATCAAATCTGGTTTTTTATCATTGTTCAAATCTACCCAGGCCGCATCGGTAACCATGCCCATTCTTGCTATTTCAGAAGATATACCCTGAGTCTGGTTGGTAAATTTACCCGTACCATCATTAACCAATACATAACTCTCCGGTGCTTCGGGATAACGCCCTGGAATAACCCGACCACCTACGAATAGGTCCGGCTTCCCGTCAGCATTCACATCCGCAACACGAACACAGCTTGAACTCGTTAACATTTTAGGAAGTGCATCGGCTCGTTTGGTAAAATTACCCTTTCCGTCATTGATATATAACCTGCTTTGTAGAAGAGGATCATCCGGCATAAACGCGCCATAACCGCCACTTGCTACAAACAAATCCATACTTCCATCTCCATTGGCATCAAAAAAGACGGCATCCGAGTCTTCACTTTGCTTGTCTCCTACAAAAGCCGCTACTGATTTAGCGCTAAAAGCTCCACCCTTTTGCTGGATGTATAAAACGCCAGCTTCCCCGGCACCACCACCTGCATATACATCCTCAAGACCATCCCCATTTACATCTGCTTTGGCCAAACAAGGCTCTGAAAATGACAAAGGATTTACTAGCAAAGGTTGGCGTTTAAAGTCGTTGATTTTGGTTGATGTATGGGTAAAAGCAATTGGAGAAGGAATGGACTTGTATAAAACGGGTATTTCAGGCAGTGCGTTTTTACTCGCCACCGCATTTTTCTCGGACAATACCAAAAGTTGGTTTATTTTAGGTTTCACCAGGTTTTCTTGCTTCCCACTTGGCCAGATAACGCGCATTGAGTCCACAGCAGTTTGCGAACCCAGGCCGAAGTGCAACACCGGCGAAACGCTGGATTGGTATCCGCGCGTAGGCATTTGTTCCAGTAGCTGCGCCTGTCCGTTGCTGTATAGGGTAACCTTTGTGCCCACACCTATAGTATTTTTCCCCTCACCCTCCAATTTGATACGCAAGTAATTATTTTTAAGGAGTTTACCCCCTTCATTTTGATAAACAAAAGCTGGTTTATTGATGTTATTGACCACCAAATCCAGGTCTCCGTCATTATCTAAATCCGCATAGGCTGCTCCTCCACTATTTGAAATTTCACCTAAACCCCAGGCATCTGCCACATTCGAAAAAGTAAGATCTCGTTTGTTATGATACATGTAATTTTTCATGTTAGATGATGGCATTTTATATACCAACTCCAACACATCCTCTCGCTTTACCTGTCCTTCAATTCTTTTGAGGTGGTCGCCCATATACTTCACAAAGTCCAGATTGGTGAAGTCACGCAGGTTACCGTTCGTAATAAAGAGATCCTTCCAACCATCATTATCATAATCCGCAAACAAAGAAGCCCAACTCCAATCGGTATTAGACACTCCTGAGAGCTGTCCAATTTCTGAAAAAGAAGGTACGTTTCGCTGCCCCTTGGCACCTATTCCCTCATTCAGTTGCAACATATTACGCATGTATTGGTGGCCAAAGCCCATACGCACATTGAAATCAAATAATTCGTAATTGTCCAACCCCGTCAGCAATTTTTGGCGGCGATTATCCTCCGGCAACATATCCAGCGTAAAAATATCGGGCAGACCATCATTGTTAAAATCGGCTATATCATTACCCATGGAGGAGTGCGAGGTGTGCCCCAAGCTCTGCTCCCGTACATTTGTAAACGTTCCATTTTTATTGTTGATGTATAAAAAATCCGGCACTGAGTAATCATTGGATATATACATATCGGGCCAGCCATCCAAGTTCACGTCGGCAATACCTATACCAAGTCCGTAAGTCAATGGCGAACTTTGGATACCCACCTGCGTTGTCACATCGGTAAAGAAAGGCGTTCCATCTGATTTCGGATTATTTTTATACAGCCTCACGCCCGCAGAGGGGTCCGATTTACTCAATAAATTGGCGGTACTGGCATCATCCAGGATCGGCAACGCTTTGGGGTTGTGATTAAGCAGAAACATATCCAAATCGCCATCCCGATCGTAATCAAAAAACGAAGCCTGGGTACTAGTACTTGGGTCTGCCAGACCATATTGCTCAGCCATTTCTTGAAATTGCGGAATACCTTTGGCATCATTACCGGTGTTCACAAAAAGCTGATTTTTTAAACTTTCCGGCGAAACATTTCCTGAATAACAGACATAGATGTCCAACTTGCCGTCAGCATTCACATCGGCCATGGTTACACCCGTTTTCCACGGCTTTTCCCTTCCGGCTACATTAGCTATGGATGTAATGTCTTCAAAAACCATATTCCCTCTGTTGAGATATAGTTTGTTTGCCACCATGTTGGCCGTAAAATAGATATCTTCCAGCCCATCCCCATTTAAATCACCAACGGCAACACCACCCCCATTGTAAAAATATTCATACATTAACACATTGGTATTTAAACCTTCGGTAAGTGTATTGGCGAAATGAATATTTGTTTTTTCGGGAGATAGTAATGTGAAAAGAGGGGGATTGTCTGTCGAGGATTGTTTTGATTCCTCTGTTGATTTCTGACATCCAGAAACCAGTAATGATACTCCCAGAACCCAACCAAGTATGCATGGACTTTTCATAACACGTAAAATAGAGCAGGCTCCAGATAAAATGAGATAAAAAAAGAAACTATGCCTTCTTCATGAAGGCATAGTTTCAGCAAAAATAATATATGATTTCCATTAACTATTTATCATATCCCGGGTTCTGTACCAGTTTGGCATTCCGGTTGATCTCATCACGACTAAATGGACGGAAATACATTTTATCAACCCACTTACGGTTCTCGTGTGACTTCTCCTCCACGGGTGTGTAAGTATAGTCGTAAACTGTTGGATCGAAATGATACGGCTCCTTCATCGACTTACCTGGTTTAAATTTACCCAACACGTTGATATACATCAACGGACTACCCAATGTCTCAGCGGCAATCATCCAACGGCGTGCATCGTGATAGCGCTGCTCTTCATAGGCCATTTCAATCCGGCGCTCCTGACGGTAGGCAGTACGCAATGCAGCTCCACTTGCTTTCACGGCTGGCATACCAGCACGGAAACGAATGCGGTTTAGCCAAAGTAATGCCTCTGCATCTTCACCTAATTCAATGCTTGCTTCGATGTAGTTAAATACCGCTTCTGTTACACGGAAGAATGGCCATGGTATATTCTGGCGGTCGGTATTGTCATAAAGCGCTGGGTTCGGATCGATAAACTTACGCATATAATATCCGGTACGGCTGCCATTCCAATCCTCTATAGAACTCTGGCGCGTATCCAGTCCCTTACGGTTAATCAAAGCTCCCTTATCATCCAATAGGTCATATGCTCCCGTCTGAATTTGGTTAGCAGGGTCCTTCGCATCAGATGGACGTGGTTTCCAATCTGCACCATCATACATCACCGTAGCATAAAAACGTGGATCGCGATTCTGGTATGGAATCACCTTATGTGATGGATTTGTCCATGAGAATTTGGTTCCATCCATCATTTCGTAATCATCCACCAAGTTCCCAATCGGAGTATTACCTGCCCAGTTGTGGTAACCGTTAGGTCCGTTATTCAAACCTGTCTGACGCGCTCCTTCGTTCATGCTTGGAGTGAAATAACGACCAAAAATCATTTCACTAACCGCAGAATTGTCCAGTCTTTTATCACCGCTAGCTCCAGACATTGCAACAGAAATGTGGTTATTAGTACCCTCTGCCGCTGAAACTGGTGCGGTTAAATTCAGTTTATAACCTCCCCCACTTGCATCTATAGTTGCCTTTGCCGCAGCCTGGGCAGCCTTCCAGCGTGCCATACGGTCTCCGGAAAGGTATCCCAAAAATTCCGGATTGGAATATCCTGAAATCATAGCAGATTTTGCCTTAGCAGTAGGTATATCGTGCAAGTCGCTCGCAGCGTATATTAATATACGAGACTTTAATGCCAATGCAGTTGCTTTTGTAGCACGACCTTTCGCCATGGTAGCAGGAAGCAATAAGGCAGCACTATCGCAGTCACTCACAATCGATTTTACGCATTCATCAAATGTGTTACGAGGCACCGAATAATCTTCATTTAAAAGGAACACTTTTTTAATGAGCGGAACAGCACCATAGTACCGAAGCAATTGCTGATAGTAATAAGCGCGTAAAAAATAGGCTTCTCCCATCAACCGATCTTTCAAAGCTACATCCGCAAAGGTGGCCCCTGGCATATTTGCAATGGCAATATTTGCAGCACGAATATAGGAATACATTTGGCTCCAGCCATAAGTAGCATCTACCCATCCCAAGTTGGAAGGACTTAAACTACCTTCATTAATGGTATTGATGTTCCGACCGGTATGGGTAAATACTGCTTCATCAGTCAAAGAAGCTAACATTTGTTCGCTAAATCCTCCTTGCTGCAAGCCAGCGTATACACCCGTTACAAAACCTTCGGCTAACGGGCCCTCTTTCCAAACATCCTCTGCCGGTATCTCTGTGGGTGGAGTTACATCCAGAAAGTCTGTATCGCAGGATGACAAACCACCTGCTACCAGCAACGACAGGAACAATATATTTTTATACTTTAATTTCATATTTCTAATCTTTAAAATGCTACGCGTAAACCAACATTGAGAATTCTTGACTGTGGATAATACTGTCCGCTTGAATTAGTAGATTCAGGATCCCATACTTTGATTTTGTCAAATGTGATCAGGTTCAAGGCGTTTACATAAACACGGAACTTACTCAACCCAATTTTCGAACCCACCTCTGATGGCAAGTTATATCCCAATTCGATGTTCTTGATACGGAGATAATTGTTGCTTTTCAAAAAGTAATCATTGATACCAGCCTGACCAGTGTTGGTATAATATCTGTTATTACGGTTGGTAAGGCGTGGATATCTTGTATCTGGATTATCGATGGTCCAACGGTGGTCAAAGTCATATTTCAAATAGTTACCTATATCGCCTGATTCTGTAAGACCCACAATCTGAAGGCCACCCATTGTTCCTTGCAACAGAACCGAAAGGTCAAATGCCTTATAACCCAGATTAATAGATGCTCCACCTGTAAACCATGGACGCTGAACTTTTTCTGTACGGATACGGTCATCTGCACTAATCTTTCCATCTCCATTCACATCCTTAAACTTCATATCACCTGGTCTCAGGTTACCTGTAATTGGCGAGTAGTCGATTTTATTATCTATGATTTCCTGCTGATCACGGAATGAGCCATCAAATTGATAAACCAGGAATGATTGATAAGGCATACCTGTTGAGCGCTGATATGAAGGAGCTCCCGGTGTTTCGTCCCAATACTTGATCTGGTTTTTCGCATATCCACCGTTCACGCTCACAGAGTAGGTAAAGTCGTTATGACTTCCATCGTAACTCAATTTAAATTCCCAACCCTTGTTTTGCAGTTTACCTAAGTTTTGAGGTGGAAGTTTGCCATCAATACCAGCAGAAGATGGTGTAGAACCCGCTTTCGGGATCAAAATTTTCGAACGATTATTTACGAAGTAATCAAATTCAAACGAAATCTTATCGTTCAGCAAAGTACCTTCGATACCAAAGTTAGAGTTATTGGCAACTTCCCATGTAAAGTTTTGGTTAACTACCCGTGTTTCAAGCAAGGTCTTAGCCACTTGATCATTGATGATATAGTTACCAAATCCCATTGTAGAAAGGTACTGATATTCAGCAAGGGTCTCCGTATTTGGGAAATAAGGCTCTGCACCCATCTGTCCCCATGAAGCACGTAACTTTACGTTGTTTACAAAACGTACATTGTTTTTCCAGAAATCCTCCTCGGACACGCGCCAACCAGCAGAAACCCCTGGGAAGAAACCCCAACGACCTTGTTTAGGGAAAATGTAGGAAGCATCAGCACGCCACAAAAACTCAGCCAAATATTTTTCTTTAAAATTGTATCCTGCACGACCAAAGTAACTCAAACGCGCTCTTCTGATCAAATCAAAGTTTCCAATATTCTGCTCAGGAGTACCACCCGCAAAAAGTTGGTCTACCACAGAAGAAATGTAGTACCGACGGAAAGCATTGAAACCATCCGAGTCTACTTTCTCACGCTGCACACCTGCCATGACATTAAAATTGTGTGAGCCAAAAGCCTTGTCATATGAAACCTGGCCAGTTAACTGAATCGACAATTCTTGAAAAGCTGATTCTGTTAAGCGAGGATCCTTGAAAGTAGAACGAACGGTACCTGTTAAGAAAGGACTGGTACCATCTGCCTCGAAGGTTTTCTTATCCCAGAAATACAGAGTCCAGGGCGTTTCAAAATTTTTCATACGACGAACCTGTTTATCCACAGCCGCCATCGCATTTACTTTTAATCCAGTTATGCCCGGGATCAAAATTTCCAAACCTCCATTGGTTTGTATATAATCTCTTTTGTCGTTATTATAACCCGTTGTATTGGTGGTAATTACCGCAGGGTTTTGACCGTTTTCAATATCCGGTCCAGGACGACCATCAGGCCAAATGGCGATTTCGGTTGGTTTACCTCGCATCAGCATCCGGAATATAGCTCCCGCACCATTACCTCCACTTGGAAAGTGTCTGAATTCTTCACGTAAAGTGAGCCCAACATTTGCCGATACATATTTGTTAATCTTAGTATCCAAATTGAGGCGCATGTCGTACTGCTTATACCCTGTTGCTGAATTCACATAATAGCCATCTTGCTTTATATGACCCAGAGAAGCCAAATACTTGATATTTTCACTACCACCAGTTAACTGTAGATTATGGCGCTGTTGTGGTGCCCAATTACGAATTACGGAACCATACCAGTCGGTATTTGGATGAAGCAATGGATCACTTCCATCTCTATACTTTTGCATATCCTCTGGCTTAAACACCGCATTCAGCACATTTCCATTGTCTGTCCTTTTATACTCCCCAGTACTATTGAATCCATTAAGTGCTCCGCTCCATTGGTCTACAGGAAGGTTGTCGTAAATCTGCAATTCATTACGAATTGTAGCGTACTCTTCCGCATTCGACATTTTTGGCGTACGCGTTGGTTGCGATATACCAAAGTTCATGTCATATGACAACTGTGGCTTTCCTGATTTACCACGCTTGGTTGTAATCAGAATAACCCCGTTACCTGCCCGAGAACCATAAATAGCTGCCGCAGCATCTTTCAAAACAGAAATACTCTCAATATCGGCAGGGTTCAAACGATCCAAACCACCGCTTCGGTTGGGTACTCCATCCACTACAATCAGTGCATTACTATTCCCCAATGAGTTGGTACCACGGATACGAATCGCAGATCCATCATAACCGGGTTCTCCACTCGATTGAACAGCCGAAATACCTGGCAAACGACCACCCAAAGTGTTCGACAAGTTGGCAGCTGGTGCTTTTTCAAGTTCCGCACCCTTTACAGCTGTAACAGAACCTGTTAAAGTTGCTTTCTTGGCGGTACCATAACCTACCACTACCACTTCTTCAAGTGCCTTCGTGTCTGTTGCCAGGGTTACATCAATGGTAGACTTGCCGCCAACTATAATTTCCTGTGTCAGATAACCTATAAAAGAAAAAACCAATGTTCCTTGCGCCGGAACCGATACGGAATACACACCATCATTATCGGTAACCGTACCATTGGTGGTACCCTTCACCACCACACTCACACCGGGCAAACCTGCCCCTTGATCATCCTTCACCGTACCTTTTACCGTTGACTGGGCTACTGCGCCAGCAACTGCAATCAGCAGTAGAAGAAAAGTTAATACGTACCGCGAACCAACACGATACATGCATCGAGTAGAAATTCTCATAGAGTAATTGATTAATTAAATTGAAATGGTAAGGTTTTAAATGGCATCGAATCCTGATTAATGCAGGACTGAACAGAAGCTACGGGCTTAATAAATCCCGAACAACAAGGTGCGGACTTTACATCAAGAAGTTTCATAACACAATTATTAGGTATGGCACTAAGCAACTATATGAAATACAAGAACATTTGTCAGATATTGGCCACGCGAAACCCAACACATAAACCAACGTATACGCTATACCTCACTGTAAAAGACAACTTTGTAAATGACAACTCTCAACTTGACAACCGCCTCAAACCCACCCGAATCCACTAAACCACTTTAACAATCAACACTTTATGACACAACACATATGATCTACCGATTACATTGCGCCAATCAACTATCCATTGTTACTTTCTAGTTACACAACCAGACAAATACCAGTTTTTTACCAATAGTGTTAAATTGACACCACAAATAAAACACAATAATTATAATATTAGGCAATTAAGTACAATATTTTAAAAATAACGGAAATTATTCCAAACAAAATGAGAAAAGGTGGCAGGCTCCGTCTAACGTAGTAACGGTTGTAACTATTCGTTACAATTTGCACAGATGTAAATGAAACTACTCATCAGAACTGATGAGGGGTAATTTATCTTAGATTCCAGTGCATATACCATAAAAAAGGGGCTGAACTGGTACCAGCTCAACCCCTTTAACATTTTCATAGTTATGAATTATTTGTCGTAACCTGGATTCTGCACCAGTTTGTCGTTACGGTTAACCTCATCCCGGCTAAATGGACGGAAGTACATTTTATCAAGCCATCTACGGTTTTCATGAGACTTCTCCTCAACCGGTGTATACGTATAGTCGTATACCGTAGGATCGTGACGATATGGTTCCTTCATCGACTTGCCCGGTTTGAATTTACCAATGACATTAATATACATCATCGGACGGCCCAAGGTTTCGGCAGCAATCATCCAACGGCGTGCATCGTGATAGCGTTGCTCTTCATAGGCCATTTCTATACGACGTTCCTGACGATATGCCGTCCGCAATGCCGCTCCGCTGGCTTTAATAGCTGGCATACCGGCACGGAAACGAATACGGTTTAGCCACAATAAAGCTTCTGCATCTTGCCCCAATTCTATACTGGCTTCAATGTAATTGAAAGCAGCCTCGGTATAGCGGAGAAATGGCCATGGTATATTCTGGCGATCAGTATTATCATACAATGCAGGGTTTGGATCGATGAACTTTCTCATATAATACCCGGTACGGCTTCCGTTCCAGTCTTCGATCGAACTCTGGCGTGTATCCAACCCTTTACGATTGATCAACGTACCTTTGTCATCCAAAAGATCGTAGGCTCCAGTTTGAATCTGGTTGGCAGGATCCTTGGCATCAGAAGGACGCGGTTTCCAGTTGGCACCATCATACA
Organism: uncultured Dyadobacter sp.; assembly: GCA_937880795.1. Classification (GTDB taxonomy): domain Bacteria; phylum Bacteroidota; class Bacteroidia; order Cytophagales; family Spirosomataceae; genus Dyadobacter. The sequence goes on from CALGRQ010000544.1 coordinate 18,176, forward strand.
TCACCGTGGCATAAAAGCGTGGATCACGATTAGTATATGGAATCACCTTGTGAGATGGATTTGTCCAGGAGAATTTGGTACCGTCCATCATTTCGTAATCATCAACCAAATTTCCAATAGGTGTATTACCAGCCCAGTTGTGGTAACCGTTAGGTCCGTTGTTTAAGCCCACCTGACGTGCACCTTCATTCATACTTGGCGTAAAATAGCGACCGAATATGATATCCTCACCTCCTGCGGCATCCAGAGATTTATCGGCACTTCCACCGCCCATAGCCATGGAAATGTAATTAATCTTACCGGCTTCTGGTGTCACAGGCGCTGTCAAATTCAATTTATAGCCACCTGTGCCCTGATCCAATACTGCTTTGGCCGCAAGTTGCGCCGCTCTCCAGCGAGCTGTGCGGTCACCAGATAGGTAACCCACAAATTCCGGGTTTGAATAACCAGCTATCAAAGATGACTTCGCTTTGGCGGTAGGTACATCGTGCAAATCACTGGCTGCATAAACCAACACACGAGACTTTAGAGCCAATGCGGCAGTTTTACCGGCGCGTCCTTTAAGAATCGTTTTTCCATCAAGCAATGTTGCCGCACTATCGCAATCACTTACAATTGAATTGACACATTCCTCATAAGTATTACGAGGCACCGAATAATCTTCATTCAATGCATATACTTTCTTAATCAACGGTACAGCGCCATAGTAACGTACCAACTGCTGATAGTAGTAGGCTCTTAAAAAGTAAGCTTCGCCTAATAAGCGTGCTTTCATCGCCTCGTCACCAAAGCTTGCCGTTTGCAAATTAGCAATCGCCATATTCGCTGCGCGAATGCGGGTATACATTGGTCCCCAGTTATAGGTATCGTCTACCCATCCCAAGTTAGAGGGACTCAAACTACCCTCGTTGATCGTATTAATGTTACGGCCTGTATGAGTAAAGACGGCTTCATCGGTTAGCGAAGCTAACATTTGCTCGCTGAAACCACCCTGCTGCAAGCCCGCATAAATCCCAGTAACGAAACCTTCTGCCAAGGCTCCATCTTTCCAAACGTTCTCTGCCGGAATTTCCATTGGCGGAGTCACATTCAGAAACTCAGTATCACAGGATGTCAAGCTTACTGTCGAAGCAAGAAAGGCCAGTGCAATTATATTTTGATATTTAAATTTCATTGTTCAATTACTTAAAATGCTACACGAATACCGGCATTGAGAATTTTGGTTTGTGGATAGTACTGACCACTTGTACTGGTAGATTCCGGATCCCAAACTTTGATTTTACTGAATGTTAGCAGGTTCAACCCATTAACATACACGCGGAAACTGCTCAGTCCCAATTTAGAGCCAATTGTTTCAGGCAGGTTGTAACCCAATTCAATGTTCTTCAAACGTAGGTAATCGTTGTTTTTCAAGAAGTAGTTGTTGATACCAGCTTGACCTGTGTTGGTATAATAAGCGTTGTTACGGTTGGTCAAACGTGGATATTCGCTACTTGGATTATCGATCGTCCAGCGACGGTCGTAGTCATACTTCAGGTAGTTACCGATATCTCCCGACTCCGTAAGTCCAACCAGTTGCAAACCGCCCATTGCTCCTTGGAACAACAGAGTAAGATCGAAAGCTTTGTATCCCAGATTCACCGAAGCACCACCTGTAAACCATGGACGCTGAACCTTTTCTGTACGCAGCCGGTCATCCACGTTAATCACGTTGTCGTTGTTAACATCTTTAAACTTCATATCACCCGGACGAAGCGTAGTGGTAATTGGAGAATAATCCAATGTGTTGGCATCAATCTCAGCCTGATCCTTAAACACGCCATCATACTGGTATACTAAAAACGACTGGTAAGGCATTCCGGTAGTGTGCTGATACGAAGGTGCACCAGAGATTTCGTTCCAATACTTGATTTTATTCTTAGCATATCCACCGTTTACACTTACCGAGTAACGGAAATCATTATGGTTTCCATCGTAACTCAATTTAAACTCCCAACCTTTGTTCTGAAGTTTACCCAAGTTTTCGGGAGGAAGTTTTCCGTCAATACCGGCAGAGGATGGAGTAGAACCTGTTTTTGGAATCAGGATACGTGAACGATTGTTCACGAAATAGTCAAATTCAAAAGCAACTTTATCATTAAACAAAGTTCCTTCCACACCAAAGTTGGTATTATTGGCAACCTCCCAAGTAAAGTTTTGGTTAACAACCCGAGTTTCCAATAAAGTCTTAACCACTTGATCGTTGATCACGTAATTTCCAAAACCCATGGTCGACAAATACTGATATTCAGCAAGTGGTTAAGACTTTATTGGAAACTCG
>CALGRQ010000545.1 GCA_937880795.1 uncultured Dyadobacter sp.
ACCCTATTCGAACCATTCGGACTGGTGCCCAAACTGGTGCCCGCTTTTAGTTCGTAGATTAGGGCACCAGTTTTATCCGCAAGTAGTTTAAGTCTAGTATTTAAAGAACATTTTTTTGAACTCATTTAAAAGATTTAAAAAGATGAAAAGTAACCAGAAATTAACGGTGCTGTTCTGGCACCGGAAATCGAAAGCAGATGCAAATGGATTGGCTCCCATTATCTGCCGCATCAGCATTGACGGATCTGAGGCAGAATTCTCCATTGGCAAAAAAGTAAGTAATGTTTGTTTCGGCGGAAAAAACGGAAAAACCTGCTACATCACCTTACAGGATAGAGGGTGCTTAGAAACATTCAAAGCCTTGCATCCAGGACGAGAATGGGCGATGATGAAGGCATTCTCAGAAGAAAAATAGTTTTCATGATGCCCTGCAATTACGCCTTATGCAATCGTATATACTTCAAGTATTAAGCCTGTTAACCATAGGCTTATCTTTTCTGAATTGCCGTTCAAAACAATTTCCTGTTCCCGACGATCAGACAATTTTATTTGAGGTAACCAGCAGCAATTTTGCATGGGGAAGGCATCATTCCGGATTCTTTGTAGACATACAAGGCAATATCAATGTCTATAAAAATCCAACAAAATGGAATCACCTTTCGGCAAAAGGAGAAATTTCTCTGGCAGAACTTAACGAAAACCTTGCGCAAACATCCCTGTCCACAGTAAAAATTCCTCTTGACCAATTAAATAGTCACAAAGACATCATATATACCATTGATCCCGACAAACTTTCTAAAAGACAAAATCTGGGGGCCGACCAGGGATCAAGAGAAATACGGTGCTATGTATACAATTCTAAAACCCACGTGTATCGTCAAATTCTCATCAGTGAGTCGGGCGACTGGAACCGGGAGAACAAGGATAAACCTGCTCAGAAAATAAAAGAATGGCTCAATGAATGGAGTCAAAAAATCAAATAACCGTTTGTACTAAAACTCAATTCTGATTTTTTATGCAACATTAAATCACTTCATGTTTTATTTTTAACTTACTTTGCAATTCAAAGTACTTTAAACAAATACTATGATTCTTAAAAAATTGTTTACCTACCTGAAGAACAACGAACGAATCGCACTTCTGGCCGTTGTCTCCATCGCATCTGTTGCCCTTCTCGCCATGCGGATTATTGGCACGGAGAACTTAGAATTTATTTTTATGACATGGAATCTATTCCTGGCCTGGGTACCGTTGCTGTTCATTAAATGGGTTTGGGAACAAGAAAAGGTAAAACCTTCTCCCCTATTCCTACTAACAATTTACCTCACCATTTGGCTCCTTTTTTTCCCAAACGCGCCATACCTGATCACGGATATTAAACATTTAAGAGGGGTATCCGAACAAATGATCTGGTACGACAGCCTGATGCTTTTTCTCTTCGCATTTTCCGGTTTTCTCACAGGACTTTATTCTATCAGGATTGTTTACCGTATACTTAACCACCGTTGGAACAGTCTTTTGGCTTGGTTTACAATTGCCACTTCCATGATCCTTAGCGGGTTCGGGGTATTTCTCGGTCGTTTTGGAAGATGGAATAGTTGGGATGTTATTACGCAACCAGGTGCCTTACTGAAAGGTATTCTGGCCAGTGCACAGGATCCACTTGCGATAAAACACACCGTAGCGTTTTCGTTCGTCCTGATGTTGTTGTACTTTGCATTTCATTTTTTCGCAGAATCAAAAGAGCATGAATCGACCCATAAATATTCGTAAGGCTATACGAAGCTTCCGATATGCCGGAATGGGTATATACAGTTTATTCAGATACGAAAACAACGCACGTATACATCTCATCGCCTGTATACTGGTAGTAATTGCCGGCGTTGTTCTTGGTCTGTCCATTACCGAATGGTGTTTGATAACCCTCTGCGTGGGGTTAGTCTGGTCTGCGGAGGCTATCAATACTGCCTTAGAAAAACTGGCCGATGTGGTTTCACCGGGTTACCATCCAGCCATAAAGGATGTGAAAGACCTCGCAGCGGCAGGAGTTCTTATTTTAGCTATATCAGCCGTTGTAGTTGGCAGTATCATATTTATACCCAAAGTATTAGCTCTTTGCGGCATCACCTTATAACCATTCCTCATCACCAGCCCAGCAAGCGTACCTTATGACATCTAATCAGGAATCTTTAAACACACTGAACGAAATCCGTGACCTGATGGAACGTTCATCCAAATTTTTATCACTAAGCGGACTAAGTGGTGTATTCGCCGGCATTTTTGCCCTTATAGGAGCTATTGCTGCTTTCGTTCGTTTCAAAACAGATTTCTATACCCAATCCATTGCCCCCGGAGCGGGCATGAATAATCAGGAGATCATTTCATTTTTGCTCGTTGATGGGCTGATAGTACTGATACTGTCCCTCGTGGTAGGCATACTGTTTACAGTAAAGAAGGCTCGTAAACGCGGATTGCAAATTTGGAATAGCAGCTCAAAACGACTACTTATTGCGATGTTTATACCGCTGGCTGCCGGCGGTATATTTTGTCTGGCCATGTTACAATACGGTTATATATGGCTTGTTTTCCCGGTTACACTTCTATTTTATGGGTTGGCGCTGGTCAATGCAAGCCGCTTCACCTATCCCGAGGTTTTTTACCTGGGAATTTCTGAAATAATACTGGGCTGTATTGCCTTGTTTCTTACCGGCTACTCATTGATCTTCTGGGGTATCGGTTTTGGTGTATTGCATATCGTTTATGGTGCAACCATGTATAGCAAATATGACCGGGAAACGGCGGGTTCTAATGCGCAAAATACCTTTACAGGACTTTCCGTTGCCCTTTTATTCATGTTCATGAGTTCTTCCGTAAAAGGACAGACGGTATCCGATACTTTGGGAACTCCTCTAAAAAAATGGTATGACAAAGAAACCATTTACCTGCAGGGTGGTAATAGCTATGTCAAAAATAACATTCTATATAAAGGCCAAAAGGTATTAAAAAATGAATTTTCTATCTCGGAAGGTGGCATGCAATTGTATCTCAAGTCCAAAAGAACCCGTAATATTGCACTTATAATCTCCCTT
>CALGRQ010000546.1 GCA_937880795.1 uncultured Dyadobacter sp.
GGCTCCGGCTAATACAATCCTATTAGTAGCCATAAATGCTTGATTTTTGAAGGACACTTCAACATCGAAAATAGAACGATATTCACAAAGGCAATTTTAAATTAGCGGTGCAATCTGACTTGAAATACTTGTTACGCTGAACTTGCCATCATTGTAAAAATTGAAACTCTATCCTCTCGTTTTGCGAGGATTTATAGTCATATCCTCAAAAACCCAACTCTCGCACCAAGAGACTGACTTATTTAAAATCCGTTATCACCACCAACCCTGCCTTTCTTAATGCAGCAATCCCCTCCGTCTCCTGATCACTGATCATGACATCGATCACACCAAGCGGGGCGAAGTTGAGATATTGATCCTTGCCAACCTTGGTCGCATCGCACAATAGGTATGTTTTAGTTGCGTGTGAGGCCGCTGCGAGGGTTATACCAGCCTCTTGTTCGCTGTGCGCACTTAGTCCCCGCTCTGCTGAAATTCCATCAACCCCTACAAAGGCTTTTGTAAACTGATATCGCGCGATATGTTCCTCCGCAATTCTGCCATGCATGGCCTGCCTTTCTTTATCGACCTCCCCTCCCACCAAATTCACCGAGACAGACGAATCCATCAAAGCATATAAAACGGGTAATGAATTGGTTACCACTCTTATTTTCTTGTGCTTGATAAACTGACAAAGCCTAAAAACCGTACTTCCACAATCCATAAATACAGTATCTCCATTTTCTATTTCCTGGGCTGCAATGCGGCATATATGGTCCTTTTGCTCCAAATTGGAGGCCACCTTGTTGGTGAAATGCGTCTGAACGAGGTCCATACGCATGGCGCCCCCGTGTGTTCGGTATACAAGCCCATCGTTGGCCAACGCCACCAAATCCCGGCGAATGGTAATCTCTGAGATATCAATCTCTTCCGCTAAATCTTTGACATTCACCTCGCCGTGCTCCTTCACTTTGGCCAGGATTATATTTTTTCTTTTTTGGAAATTCATATCATTATGTATATTTGATCAAAAATAATCAATATTAATCAAAATTGATCATGAATGATAAAATAAAGATCATTGCCGAAGAAGTTCTTTCCAACAATTGGTACATGCTCCGTAAATATACATTTGATTATCAGAAGCCAAACGGAACCTGGGAACGTCAGTCGCGCGAGGCTTACGACCGCGGGAATGGTGCGGTTATATTGCTTTACAATAAAGACAAACAAACGGTGATTCTCACCCGACAGTTTCGCCTACCTACCTATACCAACGGAAACAAAACCGGTATGATGATAGAAGCCTGCGCCGGTTTGCTGGATAAGGATGACGCAGAAGCCTGCATCAAACGGGAAACAGAAGAAGAAACAGGGTTTCGGATCAGTGCCGTAAAAAAAATATTTGAGGCCTACATGTCGCCCGGTTCCGTGACAGAGATACTTTATTTTTTCGTAGCCGAATATGCCGATGACATGAGGGTAAGCGATGGTGGCGGATGCGAAACGGAGCAAGAAAATATAGAAGTGTTGGAAATCCCTTTTAAACAAGCCCTTGAAATGGTTGCATCTGGAGAAATTAATGATGCCAAAACCATTATGCTCATTCAATATGCGCAGATTAATCAGCTGGTTTCATAATCAAAAAGGGCTGAATGCACGCAAACAGCCCTTCTATATATGATTTACCGAGGTTATGCAACCGGATCCGGCGTTGGTGTAATATCCGTTCCGGGAGCGTCTCCCTTTTTCGTGATCTTGGCATACAAGTCTTTCAGGAAAGACTCCGCATCCGGGAAGTTGGTTTTTAAGGCTTCCGAACCCTTCGTTTTAAGCTCATCAAAGTATTCAGGAGCTTTATCAATCGCACCCTCTGCTTCTGCTTTTAAATCATTGGCCTTTGTTTTCAAATCTTCCAAAAGCTTTTCTCCTTCCTCTGTTTGAAGGTATTTGTGCGCAGCCACGCCGGCGGCAGCGCCTAAAATAAATGTGGCCAGGTGTTTTGCGTTAATGCTCATAATTTAATGGGTGATATAGTGAATATTTAAAGATACCAATGTTTCGAAATAAATAAAACGATTTAAAGTACTTATCCACAAACGGTTAAAAAATGATGCCAAGTTTGGAAAAACCATTTTGAGCCGGCGTATAGGTTCTCCGGCTCAAAACCATTTTATTTTATTTCAAACGAAGCTTGCATCCGATATTCGATTTTGATCTTCTGGTACTGCACCTCGCTGTCGGGTATAGCGTCGGCACTTTCTGCTACCGCCATAGCTCGCACATTCGCCATCTTATACATGGGCTGTGGGTACTGAATGTTTTCGTCCAACTCACGAATCTCCAGAATCTGACCTAACTTTTGATCCACGGCTGCTACCAAATAGGCAGCCTTTTCCTTCGCCGCCTTTAAGGCGTCTATTTTTACCTGTTTTTTCAATTCTTCGCGCTTGGAGTAATCTACCCGGTTCACGTTGGCATACTGCACACCCCGACTGTCCACCTTCGCGAGTATCGCGTCTAGCTTTTCAGGGCTAGTCACTTTCAATTCATATTGTTTCGCTTCAAGAAAAGTGGATGGTTTTTTCTTTTTATCCACATAGTTTTGATAGCCCCCAACACCACTGATGGATAGCGCCTCTTTGGGTAAACCAGCCTCTGCAACTGCATTCATCAATTGCTTTTCCAACGTACTTATGCCTACCTTATCCTTTTGATTTTTATCATCCTTGAAATATTCTCTCAACGACACATTAAAATAAATCTCATCCGGTACTACCTCCTTCTCGGCATGTCCTGAAACATCAATTTTCCGAACAAGCTCCATTTTTTGTGTCCCCACAGACTGAGAAAATGTCGGATACAATGAAGCTCCAAATAACAATGCACTTAACAAAACTGCTTTTTTCATGGCTTATAAATAAATTTAACGTTAAAAGTATTTTTTGTTGATGTAATTAGTGCTACTAACGGCTCTTTGCCGTACTTATTGCCGCAACTATGGGTTAGACACATTATACCTCAATTCGTTTAAATCGTTCTCATTGTATAGTGCTACACAAACCATGTTTTAAACCTAAGACTCTGGCTAACATCCCTATACAACATCAATTCAAAATATAAATTTCTCTAAAACAGCAAAGCCGGTATATCGTAGTTTTCACTACCACATACCGGCTCATTTCAGGGTATATAACCTTAACTAAAATTACTATATATCGAATCCATGATGCGCACAAAATGCTGATAATCACTCTCCTCTAAATCTCCCCAGCCCTTTCTTCGTATTTCTGCTACGATTGGAAACGCCTTTTCATAAACCGCCTCTCCTTTTTCCGTTAAGGATAAATTAAACTTGCGACGATCCCCGGCAGCCGGTGCTCTTCCTACCAACTCCTTTTTTTCAAGTAAATCTATAATTCGTGTAACCGTGGGAGGATCTTTAAAAGTTATTTCTGCAAGTTCATTTTGGCTAATACGTGGTTGGCGGTGTATATGATCAATGAGAACCCATTGGTCAACGGTAAGATCAAAACCTGCCTCGGTTAAATGTTTTTGAAGAGCGTTTCTTATTTTTTTTATCGTAATATCAATCTTAAAAAAATAAGCACGCTGGTCGGAGTGATGTGTCATAATGGTGTTGGTGGTTCTGCTACCTAAATATAGCATATATAAGTCATCCCAATTATTGGTCTACTAATTATTAGTTCATATTTTTTGATTTTTTCGTAATAATAAGCAGAATTGACTACTATTTCATTTATCGTTTAGGGGAATTATATATAAATTTTGAATTTTCACCCTTCATGGCCAAGAACAGGTCAGAGCCATTGAAATACAAAAAAAGGACGACTGAACCGCTCAGTCGCCCTTTCTCTTCAATATAATATTTTCAAAACTAAGCCGAATTTCGGGCTGCATTAATGATTCCAAACATGGCCCGCATAATTAGCTGATTGTATGTTTCAACATCAACCGGAAGATTTTTAGGATCTTCGGCAAGCATCTGCAACGCATATTGCTGTATCGTGATCAATGGCATTACAATTCTTTCACGCACCTTGATAGAGGCTTTGGTTACATTATTACTATCCAAAAGCTCTTTTTGCTCCGAAACATCCAATAATGAATCCCGCGTCAATTGGAATTCTTCATACATTTTATCCCAGAATGCTCTATACTCCTCCTCTTCACGCAGGTATTTGGTTGCAGGGAAAAATGCCTTCGACAAAGACTGCATCGAGTTTTCTATCAAAGTCCGGAAAAACAGAGACTTCTTATATAGTTTCTTAATGGCATCTTTTTTACCGGCTTCATCCATTTTGGCAATAGAGGTTCCAAATCCATAGAAACCAGGAACATTTTGCTTCATTTGCGCCCAGGATCCCACAAACGGAATTGCACGTAAATCATCAAATTCTAATTTTTTATCTCCACCA
>CALGRQ010000547.1 GCA_937880795.1 uncultured Dyadobacter sp.
TTTTCCTCAGAAAGCATAACATTACTAGACCCTATTTTTTCATTATCGCAAACAGCCCAGCCTTTTGGTGCTTTGCGCGAATGGCTTAAAGATTCGGAAATAGGCTTAAAAGGTATAGATGAGCTGGAAGAGGTATGGAAGATGGTGGGTTTACTGGGACTTCAAAATCCTAAAATCGAATTTGACGTTACACTAGCCCGCGGATTGTCGTACTATACCGGTGCCATATTTGAGGTAAAAGCCAACAATGTGCAAATGGGAAGTATTTCGGGAGGTGGCCGTTACGATAACCTGACCGGAACATTTGGCGTACCAGGTATTTCGGGAGTAGGTATATCGCTGGGGGTGGATCGTATTTACGATGTGATGGAAGAGTTAAATCTTTTCCCGGAGAACCAGACAACGAGTACCAAGGTGATGATCTCAAATTTTGATCGGGAAGCTTTTGAATATGGGCTTTCGGTTTTACCTCATTTCAGAGCAGCGGGAATCAATGCAGAAATGTATCCTGATTCCGTGAAATTGAAAAAACAATTGGATTATGCAGATCGGAAAAACATTGCCTTTGTGGTATTGATAGGTTCAGAAGAGATGCAATCGGGTAAACTTACCTTGAAGAACATGAAAACAGGGGAGCAGCAAAAGCTAAGTGTGGAAGAGATGATCCCTTTATTAAACGGATTTGAATAGATAATTAATAGAAATACTTAATGAGCTCTTTGCGGAATATGCAAAGCCAGCTGCCAAAATCATGAATGATATTTTAAGAATTGCAATACAAAAGTCTGGAAGATTGAGTGAAGACTCTCTGAAGTTGATTAAGGAATGTGGCATTCGCTTTGACAATGGAGGTGGGAAACTTAAGACTTCTGCTACGAATTTTCCAGCTGAAATCCTGTTTTTACGGGATGACGATATTCCGGGCTATGTAGAGGACGGTGTAGCACATTTGGGAATTGTAGGGGAGAATGTATCTGAGGAGTCGGATCGTGACGTAGATACTGTTCATAAGCTTGGATTTTCGAAATGTCGCCTGTCCATTGGAGTTCTTCGCGAACACGATTATCAGGGTCTTACAGATTTTGAAGGCAAAAGTATTGCAACAACTTATCCTCGTTTACTGAAAAAGTATTTGGACGAGAATAACGTAAAAGCGAATATTCATGAGATTAGCGGGTCGGTAGAAATCGCCCCAAGTATTGGCCTAGCTGATGCGGTATGTGACATTGTTAGCTCAGGTAGCACCTTGTTGAGCAACGGTTTGAAAGAGGTGGAAACCATTTTCCGTTCAGAAGCTGTGATGATCGCAAGTAAACATCTTTCTGCGGGTCAAAAGGATTTATTGGATCAATTGCTTTTCCGTATCAAATCGGTTCAGGTTGCAAAAAACAATAAATACATTTTGTTGAACTGCCCGATCACCGCGGTTGATAATATCATTAAATTCCTTCCGGGAATGCGATCTCCAACGATATTGCCCCTGGCTACGGAAGGTTGGTGTTCGTTGCATTCTGTTATCAGCGAAAATGAGTTCTGGGAGAATATAGAAAAAATAAGGTTGGCAGGTGGGGAGGATATTCTCGTGATACCGATCGAAAAAATGATTCTTTAAGAGCTTAAAATAGTTATATTATTTTATATGAGGCTTTTAGCCGAAAGTGACTATGAATATTATTGCATTTCCTGCTAAAACTGAGTGGCCGGCACTGTTAACCAGACCGGTTCAGGATTCCAGGGACATTGAGCAGAAAGTAATTCCTATATTAGAAAAAGTAAAAGCAGAAGGAGACCAGGGGTTGAGAGAATTGGCTTTGCAATTTGATAAAACCGAATTGGATAACCTTGCTTTTGATGAAGTAACGATACAAAATGCGGGTAGCCGTCTTGATGAAACTTTAAAGGCGGCCATTCAGCAGGCTTATAACAATATTTACACGTTTCATAAAGCACAGGTACAACCCATCGAAAAAATTGAAACGATGCCGGGTGTGACTTGTTGGCGCCGAAGTGTTGGTATTGAAAAAGTAGGTATTTATATACCGGGTGGTACAGCTCCTCTTTTTAGTACGGTGCTCATGTTGGGTATTCCTGCTCAACTTGCAGGCTGTAAGGAGGTTGTGCTTTGTACGCCGTCGGATCACCCCGCTATTTTATATGCAGCTCAACTGGTGGGAGTTACGAAGGCATTCCGTATTGGTGGGGCACAGGCCATTGCCGCTATGGCGTATGGTACGGAAAGTATACCTAAGGTATATAAGATTTTCGGCCCGGGAAACCAGTACGTAACAACTGCTAAAATGTTGGTGAGTAAGGAGGGCGTGGCGATTGATATGCCGGCTGGTCCATCCGAGGTGGCCGTATATGCCGACGATAGCGCAGTCCCTGCTTTTGTAGCTGCCGATTTACTGTCGCAGGCAGAACACGGGGCTGATAGCCAGGTTTTGCTTATTTCAACGAGTAAAAAGTTACTTTCTTCAGTGAATTTAACACTCTCGTCTCAATTAGAAAAGTTGCCACGTAAAGATTTGGCCGCCAAGTCTATTGAAAATAGTAAGGCTATTTTGGTGGAATCTGAAGAAGAAGCCATTGCTATGCTCAACGAGTACGCCGCAGAGCACCTTATTTTAAGTGTAGAAAATGCCGAAGCGGTGTCGGAGAAAATTGTCAATGCTGGTTCTATTTTCCTTGGGAATTATACGCCGGAGTCATGTGGTGATTATGCCTCCGGGACTAACCATACCTTGCCGACCAACGGCCACGCCAAGGCATATAGCGGCGTTTCGGTAGATAGCTTTACGAAAAAAATAACTGTTCAAAATATTACTGTTGAGGGTATTAAGGCCGTTGGCCCAACGGTTGAGGCCATGGCCGAAGCTGAATCTTTGGATGCCCACAAGCGGGCTGTAAGTATACGGCTGAATAGTTTGTCCTAAAAATTGGAAACGTGGAAATATGTCGTAAATTTGAAGACATATTTCCACGAGTCTTAAAAAGCATTAGGTATGACAGCGATGACGGTGAACGAAAGGTTGGGAGGTTATGGCGTTTTGAAACGAATCATAAAGGACAACTTTGACCTTGCATTTCTTGCAGAAAACGGGGTACCCAAAGCAGCTATCCAACATCTGGCGGATTCGGTGGGGTTGGATGTAAAGGAGCTAATCGCATTACTTCCCGTTACGCCGCGCAATTTGCTGCGTTATGAAGATAGTGATCTATTGAGCAATGTTGTATCGGATCATCTCATTTCCCTGGCCGATCTAATGTCTATTGGAACCCGTGTTTTGGGTAAAGAGTATCTTCTTGAGTGGCTTAACAGTAACATTCTTGCCCTGAGCAACGAAAAGCCCATTCATTTTTTAAGAACTCATGCAGGCATTGAACTGGTTAAAACGGAATTGGGCCGTATAGAACACGGTATTTTTGCATAATTTTTGACATCATTTAGAAAAAATTAGTCCACCTACATGGAGTTGTTCAGAATCACAAGGTCGGAATATCAAAATGATCTGAGTGGAATTGGGGCATACTACCATGGTGGCAGATGGAATTCACCCAGAAATGCCATGCTCTATACTTGTTCGAGGAGATCATTGGCCATGCTGGAAATACTCGTTCATTGGCAGCGTCCCACACCGCCACCGGATTATGTGGTGGTGGTTATTTACGTTCCCGACTCAATGAAATATACCAAGGGCGTTGAGGTTGTATCCAACTGGCAGCATGAGCCACAATGGACTCGAGAGACTGGGGATATCTGGCTGAATGAAAAAAGTTCGTTGCTTTTACGGGTGCCATCAGTGGTTGTACGCAACGAATCTAATTATCTTATTAACCCCAACCATCCCGATGCTGAGGCTGTTAAGATCATTAATATAGAACCATTTGAGTTTGATAGCCGGCTTTTCAGAGCCGGGTAATTTATTTAATAATCTGTTCTTCGGAACATATCAGTGCATTCATGAATAATTCTTTCGATTTAAACAAAATATTACGGCCACACATTCTTAATTTGGCACCGTATTCATCCGCAAGAGATGAATATACAGGACACGTAGGAATATTTTTGGATGCCAATGAAAACCCGTACGGTTCGGTAACACCTGAAAATTTTAACCGTTATCCAGATCCGTATCAGGCCGATATCAAGAAAAAATTAGCCCCTCTGAAAAACATTTCGACGGATCAGATATTTCTGGGTAATGGAAGTGACGAACCTATCGACTTACTGATACGGGCAACTTGTACGCCTTCCAAGGATCGTGTGATCATTTTGCCTCCTACGTATGGTATGTATGAGGTAAGTGCTTCTATACATGATGTTCATATCGACAAAGTACCTCTTTCTGAGGACTATCAGATTCGTGTAGATGCGGTATTGAGTGCCATTACTCCGGACACGAAGATCATCTGGATATGCTCTCCGAATAACCCGACAGGGAATGTGATGCAGGATGAAGCGATTATGGCAATTTTGGAAAACTTCTCAGGGTTGGTGGTTGTGGATGAAGCCTATGTGGACTTTACGGACAAGCCTTCCTGGATAGGACGTCTTTCAGCGTATCCGAATTTGGTGGTGTTACAAACCTTTTCAAAATCATGGGGGTTGGCAGGTTTGCGGGCAGGAATGTGTTTTGCATCCAAGGAGCTCGTTAAAATTCTGAATAAGATCAAGTCGCCCTATAACATCAGCCAGCCTGCGCAGGCTGCATTGCTTGCAGGACTGGACGCAACTGATAAAATGGAGAACATGGTAAAAGAAATTCTTGAACAAAGAGAGGTTCTATGTACCATGTTGGAAAAATTATCGTTGGTGAATAAAGTCTATCCATCTGACGCTAATTTTCTACTCGTGAAGTTTGATGATGCCAGGTCCGTGATGGATTATTTACTGAACGAAACCATCATTGTCCGCGATCGCTCCAAAGTACTTTTGTGTGAAGGTTGCCTTCGTATATCGGTGGGAACTCAGGAAGAGAATGTAGCATTGATCGAAGCACTTAAAGCGTTCGAGGAAAAAAAGGAGATCATTTAAAGTATAGGCGGCTTTAAAACACTTTTTATAAAATATACAACAAACAGTAATACAATGAAGAAACTGGCACTAACCGTTATTTGTACTTTATGCTTTGGCCTCGCTCATGCGCAATACGACAATTGGGCGGTAGGATTTAAGCTGGGAGAACCTACCGGTATCAACATCAGGAAGTATTTCAATAATATTAATGCAATTGATGTAACCATCGGAACCTATGGCGGTATTCTTGCCAATGATCGTGATTACCGTAGAGGGAGGTATAAAAATGCTGGTTTGTCGGTTCAGGTGCATTACCTGTGGCATACACCGCTGTTCAATTCTGAGTCGGTGCATGTGTATTATGGGCTTGGAGCACAGTTGAATAGCCGAAACTATTATCCAGATAATAAGAAGGGCCTGGCGTCGCCTGGCGATCGTGAGCGACCTATTTCGTTAGGCGGATCTGCTTTGGGTGGTATCGAGTACTTCATTCCGGATAACAGAATATCTGTATTTTTGGAAGGTGGAACGTACGTAGAGCTGCTACCACGTCCATTTTATTTGAGTCCAAATATTTCAGGAGGAATCCGATTTAACCTGTAAATATTCAGGTTTGCTTAAAATTTTACAGGAAATGACAAAAGAGCAGGCATTAGCCTGCTCTTTTGCGTAAATTGGAGTCTCTATTTACTTCCCCTTTTTCAAAATTTACTGCACGTGTTTAAAGTATACAGTTCATCAGCAGGTTCGGGCAAAACCTATACACTGACCAAAGAATATATTAAACTGGCCCTGCATTCAAACGCTGACACCTATTTCAGGCAGATTCTGGCGGTAACTTTTACCAATGCGGCGGCCAATGAAATGAAGGACCGTATTCTTTTAATGCTGAGAATTTTTGCAGCCTATACCCCAGGAGATAAACTACCTCCTATGCTGAAAGATGTAGTGGAGGAAATGTATCCAGCGACAATAACTGACGAAAGCCTTTTTGCAGGTGCCTGTGAGCTTATATCTGGTAGGGCACAGCTTGTGTTTAGGCAAATTTTACATCGTTATTCTGATTTTTCGGTGATGACGATTGACAAATTTACGCAACGACTTATTTCCAGTTTTACCGACGAACTGGGTATACCATTTGTTTTTGAAACCCAACTAGACGGCGATTTACTGGATGATGCCGTGGACCGTTTACTGGCTCGGATTGGACAGGAAGGCGAGGAAGTACTTACCGATATTGTTGAGAAATATTATCGAGAAAACGCGGAAGACGGAAAGAATTGGGGCGCATTGCCCGTTAAGATACGTGAAACCTCCGGCACCTTACTGAGCGAACAGAGCTATCTTCAAATGCAGCGCGTGGCAGGCCTCCGTATGGAAGACTGGGTCACGATCCGTAATCAGATGCGCCGCTTTGTAAAGGAGTTAGAAGTAAAAGTGACGGATTTTGCCAAATTTGCATTTTTCAAGATTAATGAGAATTCGCTGATTGATAAGGATTTTTATCAAGGTGGTAATGGTATATACGGCTATTTTAGGAGTCGGGCGAAGGGAGATAAACTTTGGGTAGAACCCAATTCCTATATCGCCAAAACGATGGATGAGGACAAGTGGTATGGAGGTAAGGCGTCAGCAATTACCCAAGCAAGCATTGACGAATTACGACCAGACCTTGAAAATTGCTATACGCAGATCGAGGCCATTCGGCAGGCGGAGTCAGGTAAAGTGGCACTCTATAATCTATTGGAAAGGCATATATACAATTTATCTCTTTTGGGAGAGGTGCGGAAGGAGTTTGATGCACTTTTGAAGCAAAACAATCAGGTTCATATTTCCGATTTCAATAAAAAAATTCTGGAAATTGTTTCGCAGGAACCTGTTCCCTTTATTTTCGAACGTCTGGGAGAGAAATACAATCATATTCTGGTGGACGAATTCCAGGATACATCCAAATTACAATTTGCCAATTTATTGCCTCTGATCGAAAATGCCCTGGCCGATGGTTATTTCAATCTAATCGTGGGAGACGCCAAGCAGTCCATTTACAGATTTCGTGGCGGTGATATGGATTTGTTGCTGCATCTGGCGAAAGATCAGGTGATGGAACTGATGAATGTGTTGGGAGAGAGTGCCTTTAATCAGGAGCGGTTATGGAGCTTGAACAATTACCTTACCGTTGATCATCTGCGAACGAACCGACGAAGTTATAGGGAGATCACGGATTTTAATAATCGGTTCTTTGCTTTCATGGCCAAGCAATTACATCAAGATTATCCACTTATAGCAGATGTTTTTGATGAAAATTTCAAACAAGAGATTCCGGAAGGCGTAGCGGAAGGTGGGCATGTGCAAATGGAATTTTTGGATATGTCTGGATCGGATGACGAATTGAATGGTGACAGCCATGATGCCATTGTTAAAAGAACTTTTGCGCTCATTGAGGAATTAAGGTCCACTGGTTATAATTGGCGCGATATAGCTATTTTATGCCGCCGAAAATCAGAAGCCACCGCCATAGCCAATGTATTAAAAGAGGCAGGGTTTCCACTCATCTCGGATGATGCCTTGTTATTGGCTTACTCGCGGTCCATCCACTTTGTGGTATCTTTTATGAAGGTATTGCAGAGTTCTGATCACAAGTTGGCCCGTTATGAAGCAGCCTACTTGTTTCACCACGTGATCAGGAAGGAGAATCCTGGTGCGACGGAGTACGAGCTTATACGGAAAGTTTGCACGGAGCCTGGACTGGATAGTTTTCTCAGTTATTTTTCAAAATGGGGTATTGAGTTGACCGCATTCCGGATGAGGCAACTGTCGGTATATGAGTTGAGTGAAAAACTTATACAAACTTTCGG
>CALGRQ010000548.1 GCA_937880795.1 uncultured Dyadobacter sp.
CGCCAAATGGTATTGCCAGTATCATCCGCGACCAATAATGAGGCAGTAAAAGAATCTAGAAGGCCCTAAATCAGACCTTTTTCTTGGAGTACTTTTTGCTCATCGCCAGTGATATAGGCAAATATTTTCAACGTTTCGTTACGATACTGCAAGAAGTAAATCACGTTAAATGCAATGGTTTCCGAGGTTTGATAGGACGCTTCCCAATATACCTCAACCATGATATGCATATCATCCAACTCAGTAATATCCAACTGATTAATCTTCATCTCAGTAGTACCAATGGATTTGTAAAAATCATAGCCTTTGGGTACTGATTCACGAAAAGCATCATCGTTCTTGCCCCCTGAAATTCCCACAGGACTGGCTTCAACAAAAAAGTTTGCGAAAGCGCTGGTAGTCCCTTCCACATCTGGATTTCCTGCCAAGCCTTCCGCAAACCTTCTTTCGTATGCCTCAAAAAATTTTTCAATTTCAAGATGTATCTCTTTCATGGCCTTTCTGTTTTTAGGTTAAAAACGGAAAGAACCATGCCACCGACACTCGTCTTAAAACGAAATTGGTACTTCAACCACAGTGTTTTCCCAACCCATAGCCATTACAGCTTTACTTGGAGAATCGCCAGAAAACAGGATTGAAAAATTCTCGATCGGTTCTGCCGGCTTTGGAGACACCGGTACGGTAACCCTTAACACATCATTGGCTTCCTTGTATTTATAGGCACCCCAATAATCCAGATCCGAGTTCAATATCACGGTCCATTCCTTTTCTCCCGGAATGGCAAACATCGAGTAGGTTCCAGCTTTCACTTTCTTACCTCCGAAAGTCGCATCGGTATAAAATTTAATCTCGGTAGACTCGTCAGCTCCCAATCTCCATACCTTCCCGTAAGGTTCAAGTTTACCAAAAATCTCACGCCCTTTTACACCTGGCCGGCTATATGAAACCTTCACCAAAGCCTTCTCTCCATCTTTTCGTTTTCCAGCAAAACCATCAGGATAATAGGCTATATCACGCGGACTTTTGTCCAAGCCTCTGAACTTCTGAGCCTGAGCACCAAAAGCCAATAAGGCAAGCATTAAGGATAGGAAAATTGTCTTTTTCATTTCTACGTGTTGTTAAAATGTGATCTTCAAAAATAACGAAAATTGGTCAAGATGAATCGATTTCAACCTACCATTTTACCAGTAAGTATCGGGCGTGAATCCGCAGTATTTCCCAGTATAGCCAAACTTCTTCGGAAAGCTATTTTTACGGTATCTCCTTCGAATTTACAATTGACGGTATCGTAATGAGCAGTTTCAATAAAACGCCAGGTCATTTCAAAAGTTTTAGGATCCAGCCAGGTACCCGATGCTGCAATTCGATTGGTGGTTTCTCCCGGAACCAATGTGGGAGCCAATTTGAGCGGTAATGTAGATATATCCGTAAAACCCTCTTTCCATTTCCCCAATCCGCAATGCACCGCATGTATGCCCTCGGCATTTTCCAGACTAAACTTACAGGAATTTGCCTCAAACGAAAATGAAATGGATTTTACGTTGAGCTCATTGGAGTCAAAACTAAATTTCTTATGGTTGATCGCTGATAGTTCTGGTGTGCTGGACTGTACAGCCGGTATAGGTAAGGCCAGGGTGGCCAGTTTTTGTTTCAAGGCCGTTTGTATGGATTTGGCCCCACCACTTGTTCTTTCTGAAACTGCCGGCAATATGCATTTCCACACCTCATTTAAAATAGCACCCATATCTCCCGTTTCACTGGTGATCGCAATGACCATATCCTGTTTGGGCAGCACCACGCAATACTGACCAAACGCTCCATCGCCACGATAGGCATCATGCCTGCAACGCCAAAACTGATATCCATACCCTTGTGTCCAGTCACTTTCGGGATCCCCGGACGGAACATGTGCCTGTGTCGCCTCTGTAACCCAGCGCTCTGGAACAATACGCTTACCAGTCCAAAGTCCTTTTTGAAGATATAGCTGTCCAAATCGGGCAATATCCTCCGTTTTAATACGCAGTCCCCATCCGCCGGTATTTATGCCATTAGGATCCACTTCCCAGTCGGCACCCGCTATACCCAAGGGTTTAAACAAGCGTGGAGTTAGATACTCTAATAAGGTTTGGCCGGTCAATTTTTGAATGATGGCGGAAAGCATATAGGTAGCACCACTGTTGTATACAAAAAATGTCCCGGGTTCGCGCTCCACCGGGAATGCCAGAAACGATTTAACCCAATTGGGATCTGCCGCTTCTCGCAGCGCTGGAGTAGAATCCTTGCCATGCCCCGTTCGCATTGTTAGTAAATCCTGGACACGCATTTTTTTCAAATTGTCACTCATTTCTGAGGGTAACTGATCCGGAAAAAACGATATAACTTTATCCTGAACCGTAAGTCTTCCTTCGCCCACCGCTAATCCAATAGCCGTAGAGGTGAAACTTTTACTGAGAGAATAAAGTGTATGCTTTAAGTCGGCACGATAAGGCGCCCACCAACCTTCTGCCAATATCTTACCATGCCGTAGTACCATTAAACTATGCAAATTCAGTTTTTGGGTTTCGATGGCTTTCACAAAATCCAAAATTCCAGCAGAGTTTATCCCCTGCGCTTCGGGTAAACTTCTGGGCAATAAACTGCTTCTCAGAGGCTCAGCAAAGGCATGATTGGCCCAAAAACTAACCAGCCCTAGCTGCAAGGCCCCCATACCGGATTTTTGTAAAAACGCTCTTCTGTTCATGGTCATGGTATTAGTGGTATCTTTGTGGAAATTATATCAGCAAGTATCCATAAAATTTATGTCATTTCAAGCGCTTGGTCTTTCAGAGTCCTTATTAAAAACCATTGCAGAACAAAATTATACCCAACCATATCCTATACAGCAGGAAGCAATACCGGCTATTTTAAAGGGAAATGACATTTTGGGTATAGCCAAAACGGGATCGGGTAAGACGGCCAGTTTTGTACTACCAATTCTCGAATGGTTTCAAACCAAGGGCGCTCCTAAAAACAGATCTATACGAGTGCTTGTCTTGGCCCCTACCCGGGAACTTGCTTTGCAAATTGCAGTGGTTTTCCAAACTTTTGGAGAAAAACTCCCCCGCAAAGTAAAAACCATGGCGGTATACGGTGGCGTATCGATCAATCCGCAGATGATCGGATTACAAAATGTAGAAATATTAGTCGCTACCCCGGGTCGTCTATTGGATTTGCTTTCTCATAAAGCGTTAACCATTTCTGATACCGAAATACTGGTACTGGTTAAATATGGGCTTCGCGGACGAAATGAAGGACATATTTTTCCTTTTGCCTAAAAAAAGACAGAGTATCCTATTCTCGGCCACATTGGGAGACGACATAGAAGCGATTCATAAAAGTATTCTTAGAAACCCGTTAAAAATTGAAATTCAGGAAGAGGCACAAAATCTTGATTTGATTAAGCAAACTGCCTATGCTGTTGATCCCGAAAGAAAAGGTCCGTTGCTAAGATATATCATCAAAACAATGGAAATGAAACAGGTTCTGGTGTTTGTTTCGGCTACCCGAACAGCCGATAATCTCGTGGAAAAACTTAAAAAGAACGGAATCGAAGCTGCCGCCATGCATAGCGGCAAAAGTCAGGGGGCTAGAACGGAAGCCCTCAATAAATTCAAAACAGGCAAACTGACCGTTTTGGTAGCAACCGATTTGGTTTCACGTGGTATTGATATACAGTTTCTTCCTTTCGTTATCAATTTTGAATTGCCTCGCTCGCCAAAAGATTATGTACACCGCATAGGTCGCACCGGACGGGCAGAAACCCCAGGTGAAGCCATTTCATTGATATGTCCCGACGACGCCCACCATTTCAAGATTATACAGAAAAAAATGGGTAAGCGTGTGGAAATCAAACAAAGTGCGGATTTGAATTTACATGGATATTGAACCACCTCTTGTAAATTCAAATCCGCACTTTGTTTGATTTCCACAC
>CALGRQ010000549.1 GCA_937880795.1 uncultured Dyadobacter sp.
TTTAAATATTAATAACTGACAATCAATTAGTTGATTGGATAATAAGGAGCAACTATATAGCGTATTCGAGTTTCTTGCAAGATCGGTCCTAGTTTAGATCAGCTCAATGGATTTTTCTCCCGGTGTTATTCCGTTACAATAGCTTCACTTCAACAATCAGGGATTCTAAAAATGCATTGCCATACTGTGTAACCATTGCCACATCTGCGGCATCCCGGCCATGCGCAATTTCAATCCGATAACCATTGGTTTGCTCTTGCACGGCATCGAAAGTGTGCCAGGCTCCGTCTATATAGGCATCAAACCAGGCATGAAGGTCCATTTCTTTCAGGTTGTTCAAATAGCCTACCGACATTCTGGTTGGGATGCAAAGATTACGGCAAAGCGCTATGGCCAGGTGGGTGAAATCCCGGCAAACCCCGATTCGGTTTCTGGATAGGTCCAGTGCAGTTGTGCTAGAATTGGTTATCCCATACTGATATTTTACATTTTGATGGATCCAACTGCGAATCGCTTCTACCTGTGCATAACCTGGCGACATATGCCCTGCTATAGATAACGCAAGGATGTTGATCTCATGCAGATCGGATTCGCAGTACCGGCTGGGAAGGATATAATGCATCACATCATCCGGCAAATCGCTAATACGGGTTAAAAGAGGTAATGCCGCAGGGGTTTTCTTTGTTGGATTTACTTCTGCGAGCACTTCGCTGCTTATGGTAACCGGACCAACCGGTAAAACAGCTCGTTGACATGGATTACCATATATATCTGTATACTCTGAAAAAGGAACGGAGGGGTTGATGCTAAAATGTTCCTGAAGAATGGCTTGGCCTTCCTGACGCCGTGGGCGTAGCATGGTGGTAATTGTCGTAGGAGCGTATACATCGTATTTCAATACGCTCTTTCCCTGCATTTTCATAACCGTTGATTTCGTAAAGTTTGGTAAAGATAAGGACGCTTTGTATCTAAAAACGGCATGCCAGTAATTAAACCATACGGCCATGTACCCGAGATACTTAGCGTATTGATATGCCGAGTTTTAGATGGTTGTATATATCAATTATCCTCAAATCATGCGTTTAAATGAAGAATGAGAGGTTCATGGTTTCTGAGGTATTGTTCGTTTAATATTTGTATAGATTGGATTTTTTTACTTAATTTTTAGAAAATTAATAGTGTCTTTTTAAAACTCAATTCTTATGGCAATTACTAAATGGGCCGTAGATCCGGCTCACTCCGATGTCCAGTTTAAAATTAAGCACTTGGTAATCTCCACGATAACAGGTTCTTTTAAGAACTTCGAAGGAGGTGCAACATCGGATCAAAATAACTTTGAGAATGCAGAAATCCATTTTTCTCTGGATGTAGCCAGTATAGATACTAGCGTTGAAATGCGGGATAAACACCTACGATCTGCTGACTTTTTTGATGCCGAACTGTTTCCAACGATAACGTTTCAGTCTAACTATTTTCATAAGGTAAAAGGGGATCGCTATAAGCTGGCCGGATTACTCACGCTCAAAGGAATTACAAAACCTATCGAACTGGATGCTGAATATGGAGGTAGCCAACGAGATACCGAAGGAAATATAAGGGTTGGGTTCGAGGTTGAAGGGCGCCTGAGTCGGCAGGAATACGGTTTAAATTACCGGCAACTCACCGATTCGGGAGAATTATTGATTGGTGAAGATGTGAGACTGATTGCGAATATTCAGCTGGTACGAGAAGATTAGTGTTTGCATGATGTGCAAGAAATGAAGGTGAGCAGCGAAAATGTTTATAACATATCGCTGCTCACTTTGTTATTACCGCTCATGTTAAAAAGGAATCGCAATGAAGAAGGTATTGCTATATTTAAAACCGGTGATGGTTTTTATTAAATGACTTCATAGAAGAACAGTACCTTTTAAATGATGATATATGAAACTACTACTTAAGTTGGAAGAAGTCGCAGAGCTGCTGTTGGCAATTTTTGTATTTAGTTATCTGGATTTTGCGTGGTGGGTGTTTCCGGCGTTAATCCTCTTGCCTGATTTGAGTATGATCGGATACTTGATAAATACAAAAGTTGGAGCGGCTTTATACAATCTGGTGCATCACAAAGGGGTGGGTATCGCTGTTGGGGCGTTGGGATTTCTTCTTCATAGCCAGTCACTGATGCTGGCGGGTGTTATTTTATTTGGGCATTCAGCCACGGACAGATGCTTTGGTTATGGCCTTAAGTATAACGATCATTTTAAGCATACACATCTAGGCTTCATCGGAAAGTAGCAAAATTGCAGCTATTCATTAAAGTACTTACTCTTACCGTGGTCTAAATCCGCATCCAATCTGTGAATGAGAAGAGTTTGATGCATTGCAATGGACTTTGACTTGTACCGAATGGTACCTTGATCGCGTTTATATGGTTTGTTGTATCTTTACAGTTAGATTTAGATGAGAACGTAACGATGAACTTCCTGAAAATTATTCTTAAAATAATAGGTTCGATACTGGTGCTGTTGCTTTTGTTCATGGCTTCAATGCTTACAACAATGGACCAAACGCCTTACAAACAAATGCCCTATTATAAAGAATGGAAGGGCTTAATAGGAAAGGTGTCACAGGATACAACCACTGCATTACATTTTAAGGTGGGCTGGGCGAAAGTGAACATTACTCCGGCTACTCCCACCCCCATGGCGGGATATGGCAATCGCCGAGGTAAATTATATACATCCGTTCATGACTCGGTATATGTTCGGGCCATTGTTATCGACAATGGTGTTACGCAGGCGGCGATTGTTTCGGGGGATCTTTTGCTGATTCCTCCTACGGTAACGAAAATCCTGCAATCCAAATTGACTCAGAAAGAAATACCGTTTGATAATGTGTTTTTTGGAGCTACGCATACACACAACAGTGTAGGAGGATGGGGAACTGGAGTTTCCGGACTTTTTTTCTCGGGTAAATATGATCCACAGGTAGAGGTGAAGTTGGCAGATGCCATTTTTCAGGCCATTGTAAATGCAAAATCGCAGATGGAGCCGGCCAACCTAACTTACATGGAGTCGGAAGATACATTGGACATCAAGAATCGCTTGGTAGGCGAAGAGGGTGGTATAGATCCTGAGATTAGATCTGTCGGTTTTATTACGGAAAGTGGAAAAAAGGCTATTTTGAGTACGTATGGCGCACATTCAACTGTGATGCAATCAAAAAATCTGGCGCTGTCCAGAGATTACCCGGGTGTACTTGTGGATTCGCTGGAAAAGGGACGCTACAATTTTGCGATGTATATGGCGGGTGCTGTGGGAAGTATGGCACCTATCGAAAAAGGAGTGGATGATTTTGATGAAATGAAAAATCAAGCATATGGTGTCCAAAAGGCATTATTGGTTTCGGACACTATTCCACAAACGGGCCAAGCCGCCCTGCAATCGCTAACACTTCCCTTACCCTTGCGCGAGCCGTCGCCCCGTGTAACGATGGATCTGGTGTTGCGTTCCTGGGCATTCAAGAAGGCATTTGGGGAGTATCCTGTTTTTGTGAAAGCATTACGTATAGGCAATATCATGATGGTGGGAATGCCTTGTGATTTTTCTGGTGAACTGGTGGCCGGGCTGGACGCATACGCTAAAACGCAGGGGCTCGATTTAATCGTAACGAGCTTTAATGGTGGATATATTGGTTATATTACACACGATAAATATTTTGACCGCAATTTGTACGAAACCAAAACCATGAGCTGGTATGGACCCTATAACGGGGCATATCTTCAGGAGGTGATTCGGGATATGATTGATAAATTGTCCTGAGGTACGAAGTGAGTGTGGATTAGCAATGGTGAAAGGTAGAATTGTGGTTAACCGGTAGTTTCATTTCCAAACATAATGTGTACCTGTATGAAGAATTTTATCCTATTCCTGCTCCTTCTAGTTTCATTTCCTGGTTTCGCTCAAAAAACAATGAGGCTTGCCATAGCGGGGCTTAGCCATGGACATGTAGGTTGGGCATTTAACCGAAACGATAAAAAGGATACCGAGTTGGTGGGGATATACGAAACCGATCAGGAATTGGTAAACCGGTTTGCAGAAAAGTATAAACTCAACAAAAATATGTTCTTCAATGATCTCGCTAAAATGCTGGATCAGGTGAAGCCAGATGCTGTTTCCGCATTTGGTCCTATCAGTGAACATATAGACGTAGTGCGCGCATGTGCGCCTCGCAAAGTACACGTCATGGTGGAGAAACCTTTGGCTACCACACTTTCAGATGCTTTGGAAATTGAAAAATTGGCATCTCAGAACGGGATTCATGTGCTTACCAATTTCGAAACTTCATGGTACGCAAGCAATCAGTATGTAAATCAACTGGTTGAGGAAGGAAAACTTGGGGAAATCAGAAAGGTGATGGTGAATGATGGTCATCAAGGACCAAAGGAAATAGGGGTTGGCCGAGAATTTTTGAACTTTCTGACCGATCCGGTAAAAAATGGAGCCGGTGCTCTGGCTGACTTTGGATGTTACGGAGCCAACCTGATGACCTGGTTGCTGAAAGGGGAAAAACCCATTTCGGTAACAGCCGTTACGCACCAGAATAAACCCGATATTTATAAAAACGTGGATGATGAAGCGACTATCATTCTGCAATATCCCAAAGCACAATGTGTAATACAAGCTTCTTGGAACTGGACTTTTGCGCGGAAGGACCTGGAAGTGTTTGGTACCAAAGGATACGCAGTGGCGGTTAATTCAACAACAATACGACAGCGTTTCCAGGAAAAATCACCGGAAGAAATTTTAAAAATTGACCCAAGGCCAGCCCCCTATACCGATCCTTTTTCTGTACTTGCACAGGTAGTGGGAGGCACT
>CALGRQ010000550.1 GCA_937880795.1 uncultured Dyadobacter sp.
AAGTAACAAAAAAAGTCAAGGCTGTACGAAAATCTTAACGGAAATTGAATCATCCTGGGACTAAACAAAAAAACTCCTCCTTCGTCGTCAGACAGTTTTTTGTTTTTAACGGCCCAGAACAATTCAATTTCCTAATTTTCGTAAGGCCGGTCTTCAAAAGAAAGCATTACCTAAAAGCATCATCAACAACTATGATCCATCTAGGGCAGTTTTAATTTTGAAAATTGATTGAGTAATTCTGAGACAATTTTTCGGGATGCTTCCGTCTCTACGCGGTTGGTACCCAGCCATGTTTCATATCCTCCCATCTTATGTTGTTCGGGTGTGGGCAAATAGCCGTACCCGCCATTGGCGAGCTCTATGGTGAAAGTGGATTTAAACGGACTTTTAGCCTTAATTTCCAACCCCGTTTCTGCAAAAGTTTCAAACGGAATGGCTGCTATACCCAGGTCACCAATTTTAAAAGCCTGAATGATGACCGGAATACTCTCTGGCCATTTATGCAATTGTATGGTGCGTTGTGCATACGTTTTTTCCAATGGGTGATTGGGCTTTGCATCGGCTGGTTGGGCTAATACTGCGTTTGCCCATTGCATCAGCTTATCATCGGGGCGGCGTACTTTAAGCGTAAGCTCCGTTTGCATGGCTTTTAGTTCTACCCAGTCCTGGTGTTTTATGGTTTTATGCACCCGAATCACCTCTTCTGCAACATCATAAGCCACCGTTTTCATTTTCTGATAATGGGGTAATTTTTGGGTAGAACCTTTCACATTCACATTGTTGACATCCCCCGAAGTACCGTTAGACATGATTCCAACAAAAGGGGTATCCTGCCGATCGGCTTTTAAAAGTTCCTGAACCCGATCGGCAAAAACGGCGAAGTAATCGGCTGAAATGTGATCGCTCGGCAAGCCACCTACATAATGAAGCGAGTAATTACCCAAAAGGGCAATGGGACGGCCGGAAGTGGACTGCACCGAAATGAAAGAAACCTCGGGATCGGTAGGGCCTGCCGGTTCTAATAAATTGGGGTTGCCTATACCGGGGTTCATCACCGCCTGATCCGACATCCCAAATGGGTTTTTGGTAGGGGTGCCCGGTTTCATTTTCCACCTCCGGTTGAACACGTGCTGAGGAACACTTCCCTTTCCCCAACCGATGCGCGCCGGCTCCAGATTATTCAACGCAACACGTACACCATCCACAATACGATTGGCTAAAAATTGCTGGTATTCGTCCAGCGGTTCATGAGGTCTCCATTCTCTTCTTTTATCGCCCTCACCACCGGCACTTGTACCGGAGTGGGTGTGCGTGGAGGACATGAGGATATGATCGGCGGGTATACCGGTTTTTGCCTGTAACGCGCGTTTGGCAGCATCAAAAACCTCTCGGTTGATCGATACATTATCGCAGATTACAAATACCAGTTTCCGTGCGCCATCGTCCAGTACCAGCGATCGGGCACTGAGTTGGTCGTGTATATGGGTGGCCGGAGGCGGTGTTCCAAAGTTACCGACAATGCCTTTGTCGAGCTCAGGGGTGATGTTGCTTATAGAAGCACCCGCTTTAAATACCTGTGCATATAATTTGCTGTATTGGGCTGTGCCCAGGACAATGCCGGTCAGACAAATCAATTTGAGAAAAGAACTGCGATGGGTCATGGGTTCAGGTTTTAAATATTCATGAAAACTTTTCAGGTTCTTTATGTTTCGTATAGGATTAACCGTTTTTTAGGAATGCAATGAGCTGTGCCATCTCGTCTTTGGTCATCGTTTGTTCCAGTCCGTCGGGCATGAGAGAGAGTCCTGAGTTGGTCAAGGATTTAATGTTCTTACGCAAGATTGATTCCTGTGTACCGAAAGCCGTTTTTAGGGTTAAGCTGTTGTCTGTTTCCGCCATGAGCCATCCGGATATAGCCCTTCCATCGTTGGTTTCGACCGATATCGCCTGGTATGAAGGATATACCTCGTAATTGGGGACGAGTATATGCAGCAGCAGGGCATCGGCAGGTTGGTTACGCACACTGGTGAGGTCTGGTCCTACCACGCCACCTTTGCCCGCATAAGTATGGCAAGCCGAGCAAGCTCGTTCAAATACGGCTTTCCCGGATTCCGGATTGGCTTTGTTAGCCAATATGGCCCGGTAGTCCTGGTAAACTTTCATACGACCACCACCTTCTAGTTCTTTAAAAATGTTGGCGGCTCGGTCGGCCACGGATTTTTCTTTATGTTTCATCAAACGCTGACGATCGTTGGACGAAATTTCCGCCGGTGCAATTACGCCTTGCTGTATGGCATTGAACAATACATCTATGAATACAGGTTTGGAAACCAGGGCTGCTACCACCGCCGATTTAACCCGAGGTGTATAGTTGGTCCAGACATTTTTTTCCGTTAAATAAGCGCCACCCGTAGCGTTGTTGAGGCGTCCAAGAGCACCAATGGTTTCCAGTTGCAACTCCGGTGTATTTTTAGCATCCATGAGTTTTCGCAATGTTTTGCCACTTTTTTCGAAATCGGTATAGCCCAAAAGTGCTGTTGCCGTTACACGCAGATCTGGTTTTAAGGCAGGATTTACGGCACGTAACGAAACCTGATTCACGAATTTATCGAGCTGTTGTTTTTCGGTCACCGTAGCATCGTCACCAAGTAGTGCATATAAAACACCGTTGTTCGATTTTTTTAACTCGCTGCGGCGGTTGACACCTTCCGCCAATCCCAATACGGTAGAAATTCTGGAACCATAATCACCGGAACCTGAGATCATATCTTTCAATAAAACCCGACAGTCGGCCAGTGAAGCGCCATTTCCAAACAATAGTCCCAAATCCTGCATGACTGCTGTGAAGGCTTTTGGGTTTGTAGCTGGTTTGGAACGAAATGCGGTTAAGAACTCAGGAAGCCTGTCTCCTATACCACTCAAAACTGCTGCCCGAACCCATTTGTCGTCACCATCTTTGGCTGCAACCGAAGCCAGGGCAGGAATGGCCTGCTTCCCTTCAATAGAGCCGAGTACCAGTGCAGCAGTGAAGCGGACTCTTTTATCCACGTCATGGGCAGCGGATGTAACTGTTGGGAGCAGCTGTGGGTATTTTGAATATAAATTTCCGCAAAGCAAGATCACCTGTTCGCGTACGCCAGCTGTTTTATCAGTAAAGGCTGCTTGCAGGGTGGCAGCATCCAGTTCCTGTAAGGAGTTCAACAACCATAGAGCCCGCAGGCGACTTTCCGGAATCTTCGCCGTTTTAATGGTTTGTTTTAAAAGAGGGGCGGCCTCTTTGGAACGTTTTTCAAGCAAAAGCCTGTGCGCAGTTTGTCTTTCCCATTCCTCGGAAGAATTCAGTGCGGTTACTAGTTCTTGCGTTGTTCCAAAGCGTACGGTGGACTTTTTGTCCTTAAATTTTTCGTTTACTATGCGATAGATTCGTCCGTCTGCTTTTCCGCTCTCAAAATCCAATCCACCCCGGGCTTCTTCGGGTACATATGAGGGGTGGTCAATCACTTTTCGATGCATATCTGCCAGGTATAGTGCACCTTCGGGTCCATGTTGCAAAAACACGGGTCTGAACCACTCATCCGTGGAAGCCAGGAATTCCTTTCCCTGATAGGGCAGGGCCGAAGAGAACGAAACACCCTTGGGGGAAATGACCTGGCGCTGCACCAGATTTTGGGCCGATTCACAAATGAATATATTGCCTTGGTGGGCAGGAGTAAGTCCGCTTCCATTGTATATCATCACACCACTGGCAGATGTGAACGTACCCGTATGTGACAAGCCTATAAGTTTTGGGATAAATTCGGCGGATGTTACTGCGCCACTGATGGGGAAAACCGTCGCTTCGGCTTCAACTTTCGACACGTTTTCGGTGGTTTCGGTGAAGAGCAGGTGCGGATTTCTTTTTAAATACCATGGTTCCATCACCATATGGCGCACCGGGTGGCGGTTTGAGCATCCGAATCGCCGTCCATAGGCGTCGAAGGTAAGTCCAAACTGGCTTCTTCCGCCTGTGGTTTCAAATTCGAATGTTTCGGGATCGAATCTTGAATCTGACGAGGCAAATTTCACCGCAGGTCTGTTGGGATGTAGCGGAGAAGATACTTCTCCACTGTTAAGCCCGCTGGTGAGATATACCTTTCCATCCAAGCCCAAAGTGGGGTGACTCACGCGGATTTGTGCGGTTTGTTTGTTGCTAAATCCTGTGAGAACTACCTGCTTTATATCTGCAACGCCATCGCCATCTGTATCTTTGAAATAGTATACATCCGGGGCGCAGGTTACGAAAATTCCACCTTTCCAAACCATTATACCATTGGGGTAGGTTAGACCGGTTGCGAACTCGGAGCGATGGTCGTACTTGCCGTCACCGTTGCGGTCTTCGAGTAGGGCAATGCGCCCGAGCGTGGT
Organism: uncultured Dyadobacter sp.; assembly: GCA_937880795.1. Classification (GTDB taxonomy): domain Bacteria; phylum Bacteroidota; class Bacteroidia; order Cytophagales; family Spirosomataceae; genus Dyadobacter. The sequence continues at coordinate 4,405 of CALGRQ010000550.1, forward strand.
GGGTGTTCCGCCTTCGGCCGGGTCGGGATAGCCGCGGTCTTCCACCACATACATACGTCGGTTTTCATCAAAAGCCATGGCTACCGGGTCAATAACCAATGGCTCGGCGGCGATTAGGTCAATGCGCAGGCCGGGTTCGAGTCTGAAACTCTCCATGGCTTTTTTTAGTCTGGCAGAGTCGGCAGGAGCGTAAGCAGTGGATATGTTTTTAACAGGTGGCTTCCCTGTTCCAGCGAGCATAAGCAAGATAGAAAAGGGAAGCAAAAAGAGTTTAGTGATATATTGCATCGGTTATTATTTCTTGATCAGGGGTGTCAGTTTTACTTTTCTTACAAACATTTCGGCTCCTTCGGACTGTATTTGTATACGGCCAACGGTTGGTCTTACACGCATGGCGCGGTTGACCAGTACCCCGTTGAGATAAAAGTAAATATCATCATCCATGGCTATAACCCGGATCTTGTTCCATTCCCGTAATGGCTTTTCCACATCTTTTGCTCCCCTGAAATCGATCACATCTTTCCAGGCAGCATCACGTGCAAACCAATTGATTCTTCCACGGTTAATGGAAACCGTATCGCCACCGGGTTGATAGATATACGCACCTCCCTGTTTTTGCGGTGCAACCTCACAGGTTATGGAGAATTTATTGCTTCCGTCACCCACCACCAGAAAATCGCCGGTACCTCCTTCAATGATCTGACATTCGATGGAGTGCATCCAGGTTCCTGAAAATCCACCATCTTTTCCCTGAGAGTGAATCAGAATACCATTATCGCGTGCGGCTGAAACGCGAGGGGCGTAGGTTTTGGTACCCCATTTGAAGTCAACTTCCAGATCATAATCTTCATATTCTTCATGGGTGGTGATACAGCCATATTCGTAACCAGAAATGTGTATCTGCTTTTTTTCTACCTTAAAAACCTGGTCGGGGTCGTTATCTCGTCCCTTGGTTTTTAGAAACTTATACCAGCCGTCCAGGTTTTTTCCGTTGAAGAGCGCCTTGGATTTTTGTCTTACGAGATTGTTGTTTTTAAGCGTTTCTTCGGGAGTTTGTGCGAATGCGGTAGGAGAGATGAACAGGGCCACTCCGAGCAGCGCTAGGAAAATCTTGTTGTTTTTTTTCATTGGGTAAGGATTATGTTAGGATTTAGGATTGTTTAAAATATGCGGTGCCAAAGGTGGAAATGCATATTTAACTGATTAATCTAATGGGAATTAATGGCGGTTTTACTCATGTTTAGGGCCATTTTTTCTTTCTTATTAAAAATCATTTTGGTTCCTGACCGAAAATTTCACGGCAATACGACAGATAAGACATCTGTTTGGGGTAAAACACCTATTCAAATTTTAGTTTTCTTTTGGAAAAAAGGAGGCACGGATGTTTATATCCAGAGCAGGGTATAGCTTGGCTCATCCCGGTTTTGAGGTAAGCGCCATGTAAGGGAATGGCACAATTAAAGATTCTAGGCTGAAAAACGAGTCTGGGTGATGGGATTTAAATCGCTATTCAAAATGGTGAAAGAGCATATCGGAATCGTTTGGGGGGTATCGTAAAGAATTTACGATGAGTATGCTATTATACTGAACACAAAAATGGCCCGTTGAGAAGTGACTCCTTGTTGTATAGAAAGGGTAATCCTTCAGGGGTGGTTACTTTCCCTCCACTATACGTTAAAATGGCTTGTCCGGCAGCAGTATCCCATTCCATCGTGGGGCCATGCCGGTAGTAAATTTGTGCGAGTCCTTCTGCCAACAGACAAAACTTTATAGAACTGCCAACAGAAACTTTACGGCTAACGGGATATTTAGCCAGTTCCTGCTCCTCTTCCAGGCTGCTATGGGTCCGACTTCCTACGGCTGTCCACTCTGACGAGATTTTGTTTGTCTTTAATAATGTTTTATTTCCTTGTCCATCCATTTTGAACGCACCGTCAGATTCGCTTCCAAAATATAGTTCACGGGATACGGGTACATATATAACTCCCAGTATTGGAGTCTGGTTATGAATGAGGGCAATGTTGACAGTAAATTCTCCATTCCGATTTACAAATTCTTTGGTACCATCCAGGGGGTCCACACACCAGTAATATTCCCAGTTTTTTCGCTCCTGGTACGGGATATCCCGCCCTTCTTCCGATAGCACCGGAATGTCAGGTGTAAGTTTATGCAAGTTACGAGTAATGATTGCGTGTGAGGCTTCATCGGCCAGTGTGAGGGGTGATGCGTCAGATTTTAATTTTACGACCTCCGCTTGCAATGGGTTGTTGTAAATTTTCAAAATGGCCTCTCCGGCCTCGCAGGCCGTTGCTATTAAAGCAGCGGTATCGATCGGAAATATAGGTTCAGGCATCATGGTGTATCGGTTATGTACATTATCAAAATGTTAATCTTTTTGCTCAACCTCCATCTCAACGAAAATGACTTGGGCTGACCAACTTAGGACTAAAAGCGATCAAAAACATGGCGGTTCCATATTTGAAAATTCTGTATAAAATCCATTTACGTATATTATGATAACATCTACTTAACGCCTAATTTATAGGATATACGCAAATTTGATATTTCGTTGCAAAGAGCTGTTATCGGAAAAATACAAGTAATAATAACATTTAAAAATCTTTACTAAGGTTAGTAATAATTTAATCCTAAATCTAATTTTTATGAACAAAAAACTACTGTTTTCTAACTGTGGTTGGAAAACCATAAGGAGATCTTATGTACCCATACTTATGTCCACACTCTTGGTAGGACCCACCTATGGAGGGGAG
>CALGRQ010000551.1 GCA_937880795.1 uncultured Dyadobacter sp.
ATATTCCAGCCACATTGAAAGATGAACTCCTGGCAGATGAAAATATGTTGGAAAAATCGGTCAATGTTTGCCTGGAAATTGCCCGTGAGCTTACTCAATTCTGCGTCAAAGAACAGATCCCCTTTGGTTTTAATATTGAAAGTGTAGCCATCCGTAAAGCAGAAATTGAGGCTTCCATTCAAATGGCTCGGGAGGTTGGCCATATACTTCAGGCAGCAGGCCTAAGAACTGGGGAACAGGTTAAATCCGGTTTTTAAAAAGTATAGAACCGAAAGTTACTTGACACTAACTACATATAAAGCATAAAAATAGCTCCCGAATACGTATAGGAGCTATTTTTATGTAATATTCTCGGGTAACTGTGGATATCCATTCTGTACGTCCCCTATTCATACTGCATTCTTTAAGCTTTCCTTATTACTTTAACGGGAAACTCAAAGTTGAATTAAAGCAAAATCAGGACATCGAAATTTTCGTTAGCCGTGACAAAGCTGTTCTACTCAAAGCCTGGTTGGACTTTTAAAATGAGGATGTAGTAATAGATTCACCACAGCCTCATGTAATGTATTTACTCTTTCATCCATAGCCAAAGGGTATATAATCTTTGCAATTATACCCCCTAGCCAGCATTACTAGGCGTGAATTCTACAATCCATTCAATACCATACCGATCCCTGAACATCCCAAAATAAGAACCCCATGGGCTGTTGGATATAGGCATTTCAATCTGTCCCTCAGCCGACAAGCCGTTGAATATATGATCCGCTTCCTCCTTACTCTCCGTACTGATTGAAATCTTACTTCTGTTTTCGTTTTCGTTGGTACGTCCCAAAATTTCCGGAACGTCATTACCGATAAGCAGATTAGGACCAATGGGTAGTTCTATATACATCACCTTGTCCACTTCCTGCTCGTATATGAGAAATCCTGGATTTGCCAAGTCTTTAAACCGAATCAGTTTTGTAAACGATCCACCAAACACTGATTTGTAAAAATGAAATGCCTCTTCTGCATTTCCGTTGAAGTTAATTTGAGGATTAATGAGTGCCATGGTCTTTGTTTTTGGATATAAACGATACTTCAATTTAATGCTTTTTACTCCCGCTACCATACTCCCTTCAGTTTAATATTTGTCACAAATCCGAACTAAATTTAGGGAACTTAAAAGCGAGAAAAATCTTTTACTCATTTCTTTTTGCTGGATAATTTTTGTACTGAATATCAGCATTTTAAAACAAGTTAAATAATTTAGCACGTTCAACGATATGCTCTCCCCACTTTCTACTGCAACCTCCCGTTTCACCCCTATATCGCATGTAAAAACACCTAACATCCAGTAACAGAACCCGCCCGCATTTGTATGTTAAAAACATTTCCTATATTTCCTAAGTAAGGTTATATACTGACCAAATCAATGAACCTAAATGCCTGGCAGATACCATTTGTGATCCATTGAAAAACATAAACCAACCAATTGCTTCGATGGCGTGTCTAAGTATCAAAACATATAAAAACATGACAACCCGACTAATCACAAGAATCGTATCATTGTGTTTAATATTGCTAACATATTATTCCTTAGTAAGTTGCGATAACAATGTACAGTGTCAGTCTCCTCCCCAGGAGATTGCAATTCAAATCATGGATGGAACGCTTACTTATCCGGCGGATCTGGATACAACTGCTCAAATCAGAGTGTCATTTCAAAAAGACAATCAAAAAAAGTATATCACAGAGCTACGCCGACAAGGTGATGTATTTTGGTCAAATATCCTTATTGAGGAATCCCACAGGAACAACAACCCCGAACTTTCCTTCGAATTAAATGATCGTGTGCTGTCCAAGATGCAAATGGAAACTTACATCAACAATGCGAAATGTAATGGATGGGCAAACATTGCCAAAGTGCATCAAAACGGCGTGGTTGTTACAAAGTCAGTTGCTGGCACCTACATCCTTAAGTAGGTAATTACCATATCGTTTGCAAGCAACCCTCTAATCCGAAGCTTGCGGCTGAGTATACGCTATCCTTTTTCTATAAGTCCAATATGCTATGGATTCAGTGTGCCTAACCAACTTTAACATCTCACCTAAAAGGTGTCTGATTCTCCTACGAAAAGCATATAATCCCTATACCATATCCAGCGCTCGCCACATGGCAAGTTCTTGTGAGAAGCGGTCGTTAACCACCTCGCATTGCGTATCGATGCGCATCGTTGGACGATCTTTTAGGTTGTAAGCTGGCCATACCGGCACCTCTTTGGCAGCAGGCTTACCGGTTTTGGCAAAAGTGGTCCAGAGCTCGGCAAAATGATGCGAAGCGACGAAGCGATCCGGATTATTTCCGCCAAAGAAACTTTCTTTGGGCGCTGAACCATCTCTTGGAGGTATTTCATTGTTGAATTTAAATGAAATATCCATCGCATGAGGTGTACCCATGGCGTAATCCGTTCCGGGTATTTTCTTCTCCGATTTATAGCCAAAATTATAGAGATAAACGGGAGCGCCGCCTTGCTTTACTTTTTGTTCCGCGATGGTCACTGAACCCAGCCCCATCATGGTAATGGATGAAACCGCCACAAAAATATCCGGAGCCGAGGCTTTGGGGTTCGCATTCCGATAGGTTGTAATCAACTTATCAGTATGCTTTCCATATTTCGGTTCCAACTTCTTTTTAAGCCCATCAAAATCCATCCTGAATGATTCAGTATCCTTACGCTCCCAAGCAAAAAAAGTATATTCATCCTCATTCCAACCCACCAATAGAGGCTTGTTCTTGGAAATTTCAGGTGCTACGGGGTCAAAAGGATGTTGAGGAAGCACAGTCCCGTCTACAACGGGCCCGAAACCGCCTGCATTCTGCAGTAAAATATCCCTATTGCTGGTCTTTTCAATAAATGGGGGAACAAACGGCATCTTTGCCTGCACGGCTAATAAATCCGAAGCTGGAATAGTCAATAACCTTCTCCAATCCTTAGGAGCAATATTCAATTCTTTCAGGACGCGGGCAGTAACCTCGGCCGCAGTGTCCCTCGTAGTCATACGAACGCCTGATCCGCTTTCAATGGATGCTTTGTTGAAATACGGTGCTGCGGCAGGCATGGTATATAGGCAAGACGTTTTGGCTCCCCCACCCGACTCGCCAAAGATCATCACATTGTTGGGATCGCCCCCAAACTGCGAAATGTTGTCGTGAACCCATTTGAGACCGTCTACGATGTCGAGCATACCCATGTTACCGGAACCCGCGTAATCTGGACCGGCAATTTCGTCCAGATATAAAAAACCCATTAAACCAAGTCGATGATTGGTTTGAACAACCACCACATCAAAGTTGCGGGCAAGATTGGCGCCATCCTGACTTTGTGACGCACCTGATCCCCCCACATAGCCACCACCGTGACTGTAAAACATCACAGGCCGCTTTTTATGATCATTGGCGG
>CALGRQ010000552.1 GCA_937880795.1 uncultured Dyadobacter sp.
TTCCACATTGCAAGGGTTCTGGCCTAGTAAATGACTTTTCAAGAATAAGGCATAACGTTCATCGGCTCCATCACGAACTTCTCCCAAACCGTAAATCCCCTGATTGGTATCTATACGAATAATGGGTGTTCTACCTACGTTCTGAACGATGCAGTAGCGTAGATCTGTAATTTTAAGCTCAGAGGGTTTAGATGCACGGCTTACTTTGGAAGTAGCCTGGGCAATAGTATCTTCTGCGGACATGGACATAAATCCACCCAGTGCCATTCCTCCAATGGCAGTTTTGCGGAGAAAATTTCGTCGGCTATCAGAAGTATTGGGATGAGATATCTCTGCTGCCGCCGTTGACTTTTGAGCTTTTTCAATTTCTTTGTTGGATTCAATAATCTGTTTAAGAATATTTTTCATTAGAATATGGGTTAAAGTGAATAGTCAGGTCGGTATAAAGAACCTTGTACATGGTAAGTCTTGCTTAATAATTTCTTTCTTTTAAATAATTATCGAGTTCTTTTTTGGTCATAGGAAGCTTTCCCGGGTAGTTATTCACCCAGTTCAAAAAATCCTTTTGAATGGCATCCGACCATTTCGTATCAACTTCACCCGGAGTATATTTGCCTTCTCGAAGCCGAAGGTGTCCAAATTCATCTCTGAGGGCTGTAACTTCTGAGGTGAGCACAAGCTCTTCCACCAGATGAGCGGGAATGAAGATCGTTCCATATTTTTTAGCTAGTACCACATCGCCTGGTAAAACCGTTGCTCTACCAATCCGGATAGGAGTGTTGATGTTTGAAAGCATCATTTGCTGGATATAGGAGGGGTCTTGGCCCTTAATCCAGGCATTAAATCCTTTAATTTCGCTCAATCCTTCTACATCCCGGACCGAACCGTAGAATATCACACCTCGCTTAGATTTGGCATAGATGGAATTTCCCAGGTTATCGCCAATGAGGGTTCCGTCGGCTATTTTACCGTAGCCATCCGCAACATATACGTCACCTTCTTTCAGCACGTCTATGGGCCAGGAGTTGGTACCGCCCGTTTGAACCCGTCCTTCTTTTTTGCCGACTTCTTTAACAAGATCCTGTAAATCAGGTCTCGATGGTAAATACTGAGCGGTAACGACCCTGCCGGTCATAGTGCTGTCATTGTGAATTAGTTGCCAGTCTCCTTCAAATTGATTTTGATAACCCTTATTCCGCAATACACCCCATGCCTCCTCGATGGAGATATTTTTTAGTCTTGCTAAAATGGCATCTGAAACGTGTGGCCTGCCGTCGGGGGAGCGTTCTCCTTTCCAAGCGGAGGTATACGATTTGAGTTGATCTGGTGTTGGTGAAATGGACTGGCTAAATGATGCAACTCCGCCAAGCAGGATTGCACCTGTTAGTATGGTTTGTTTTAGCATAGAAAGGTGTTTAAGGTTAGTAATGATTACTTATCCCAAAAGATTGGGGTACCTAGTTCATCGGCACCCATTCTTGCCACAGCGGCGTTATAATTGGCCTCGTTGACTGAACGTTCGCGAACCGGATACACCAGACGCTTGATGAAGTCTTTAACCGACGGATCCTTCCCGGGGTAAGTGTTTATGGGAAGTTTAGGATAGCCACTTCTTCGGAAATTGGACCAACCTTCTGATCCGTTCAGGAAAGAAGAAATCCAGTATTGGTTATTGATTTGCTCTAATGCTTTGGCAGGGACAAATGGATTGGCTGTCAAATAACTATCCTGACTAACAGAGGGTATGGTTGCCAGTATGTCATAGGAAGCCATTTGGTTCATGTGTGCCTTAACGCCTGCTTCATATAAGGCCTTAACGTCGCCGGTTGCCCAACCCCTCTGAACCGCCTCTGCCAGTAGAAGGGAGGTTTGAGAATAAGTGATGAAAAATTCGGGTGCATCAATTTTTCCCAAGGTTCGACGATTGATCTGGGAATATTTAAAGGCTGAGCCAATTTTGCCGGGAAAGCCGGGAGCAGATGAAATGGTGGATTCATTGTAACCGAAAGGCATTCCTTCCTGGTTCGTAGGGGTGGTATCTTCGGCACCCGCTGTGGCAATTGGATTGGCCGGCACTTCATATTTTACTGAAATTACCTTTATTCTAGGATCGTTGGTCTCTTTCAGAAAATCCACAAATGCTTTGCCCAAATAAATGTTTCCACGTTCTGTTCCCTGAAAATAATTTGCCAGCGGATGATTAAAGATATTGTTAAAACTAATCAGGGCGTTGTCAGAATTAGCGCTTTGTAAACCACCGTTGGTTGGGTCCACGGCAATTGCTACAAATTGCCTGGCCTTGGCTTGGTCAATTTTGGAGTAGCGCATCGCAGCCCGAAGCAGTAGGGAATTACCTAATTTTTTCCATTGTGCAATATTCCCTTTGAAAAACAAATCTCCCGGTTCCAGGGCCTTGGAAGGGTCTAAGGCTTTGGTGGCTATTTGAAGTTCATTTAAAAGATCTTCATAAATCAGCCTCTGGTCATCATACTTTGGTAAATTAATGCCTTCCAAATAGGCTTTTCCTGCTTCAAAATAGGGTACATCGCCATATGTATCCACCAAAACCATAAAAACATAGGCTTTCCAGATCCTGGCCATATGGTACAAATTGGAGCGGGCAGGTACATCCTTGGTTTGAGCAATGACTGTCGTAAGTAAGTTTACAGGGCCGTTTTGTACATACAAAGAATTGAAATTAGCATTGGAGTTAGGGTCAGAAACCGCATTGTGATTGCCACCTTCCAATATACCCGTATAGGGCGTATTGATCTGCTGGACGATTTGTAATTGATAATTTTGAGTACCAATTGCGGATGAGAATTGGGCATTGGAAAAGAGGTAAACGGGATCAATGGTAGTAGCCAGTACCGGGTTTTTATTTACTTCCTCGAACCCTTTATCGCAAGAAGTGATACTTCCAAGCATACTAATTGCTGTAAGATATATGAGTATTCGTTTCATAGAGCGTAATGTTCTGCAATGGTTAGAATTTGAGATTCAGATTGATTCCGTAGTTACGAGTTGTGGGAAGTGTGTGCGTTTCTATACCTTGTAAATTATCTGATGCCGAAACCTGTGCTTCCGGGTCAAGATTGTCTATATGCTTCCTAATCATCAGTACATTGTTACACATCAGAGAAACTGCCAATCCCTTGATAAAGGTCTTTTCTTTCAAGAATCGAGAGAGATCATAGCCTAACGAAATGGTTCGCCAGCGGATAAATGCGCCGTTGTAGACAAATGGTGTGGCAATATTGGTACTTCGGTAGGCGGTATAGAACTGTTCCGCTTCAACTCTTTGCGTATTGGCTTCACCGGTTGCGGTAACGCCGTCTAGCAATACACCCTCTTCTCTACCTACAAGTGAAGGTTTTGAAAGTCCTTCACGCAAAAAGTTCAGGTTCGAATTAGACAAGATTTTATTCCCTGCCTTGAAATCGATCTGTGTTCCAATTCGTATGCCTTTTATACTGAAATTATTGATCCAGGCACCCACCCATTTGGGAACCGCACTGCCAAAAGTGACCAAATTGCCTTGTTGAGGCATTCCTCCGGAAGTGATGATGCGTCCTTGTTCATCACGTTTATAGTCGAAACCGCGAAGGGAGGCCAGGGGTTTATTTCTTTCATGCGATACAGTACCAAAAAATTCGCCCGTTCCCACATCCAATCGATCCTGTCCCTCTGCCAATTCGATCACTTTACTGATATTATAGCTTCCATTAAAGCTGGTTTCCCAGTTAAA
>CALGRQ010000553.1 GCA_937880795.1 uncultured Dyadobacter sp.
GACCGAGAATTTGGTACGGTCGGTTGAGTATTTATCGTAATTGATGCGGCTGCTGCATTGCGCGGGCAGGTCTTCTGCGCTACCGAGTGTGTATAATTGGCAATGGTTATTACCAACATGCAATCCATCGCCAAAGGCAAGATCACCAACAATAAAGCTGTCCGACGTATTGTTCAGGCACAGGTACTTTTCCAGTAAACCAATCGTGCGACGCTGACTAAGCAATTCGCTTTCACGCAAGCGTTTGAATTGGGCGAAACCACTATCTTCCATAATCCGGCGGAATTGCCCGACCGCATCGAGGAAATCCTGCAGTAGGTTTTTGCTCAGCGTTTCTTCCGGGACAATGCTCCGGCGAATCAGGTTGGAAAACAGTGAGCTGGAGGGCTTGCGACCTTTGGGTTTCTTGGTCAGCATGATGTAGCAGGAATGATCCAGATACGGCCGCTCATTAAAGAACCGTTCACTTGACCGGGAAAGAAACGAATCGTCCTTACCCGCAAAATCAGCCCTGTACTTACTGTCCACAAACCAATCCTGCTTGTGCAGCACGCAGTATTTGGGAAGCACCTTGATGGCCTTCATCCAAGCATGGTGGAAGGCTTCGTACTCCTGATCCGAGAGGGTAAACACTTCGGGTAATTCAACCTTGAATACCACGGTGATGTCACCTTGCTTGGATAGGATGCAATCATGCTCCACGTCCATAATTGGGAATATATCCTTCATCCACTTTTCCATCGCTCACTATTTCCGTTGTTGTTTTTTGTTGGGACTACTTGTTTACAATCCCTTTCCTCTCCTTTTTGATTTTTTCCTTTCCGCTGCTTTAAGTTTGTTACCTTTAATAATTTCAGGAAGTGCGGTTTTTTCCCAAGGTGTTTCCTTTGCCTTGATATCCAGCCTCATTCCATGTTCCATTGCACACGCATTGATTGCTAGTCCGAACTTCCGCGCATGACCTACCGGATCCATCTGTGCAACAGCCGGAAGTGTTACGACAACCAAATCTTTGGGAATCTCAGTGATCGTCTCATAATCCGGTTCCCTGATCTCACGCTTTTTCGGGTCGAAAGCGAATGTGGACTCTTCTGTCAAAATGTTGAAATGGTATAGCAGCTGCTTGAATGATATTCCTTGATTGACAAAGTCATCCTTTGGTCGGAGTTGTTGCATTTGGTAATCAATATAGTAAGGATGCCCCGCAATTTCTATCGTTGGCAAATGACCCTGTAATCTTTTGACCAGTGCATCCTCGTCAACCATGACCTGATAATCTGTTTTACCTTTTAATTCATCGAGGGAATATCCGTACTTGATTGCCATTCCTTCGGGATCAAGAAGTACCAAAGGCTTTATGGTCACGTAGGTGCAATCCGCTTCCGCAGAGTCGAGCACACGGTATGATTTTCGCACCTTATCGTAGGAGAAACTGTATCCTTTTTCACTTACATTCATGTAGAATAGATACAAAGCGTTTTCTGGGTCATCCTTTTCCCTGAGTCTGTTACTTTGCACATCCACAAGGAATATTGTTCCCTCAATCTCGATTTCAGGTAACGCCCGCTTTTCCTTATCTTCCGTCTCTTTCATCATTAAATTCCTTTATTCTGCGATCATTATTATATCCCACGGCCCTTTTTCTTCCCTGTCTGTTTTTTTTCCACTTGTTTGTTAGCTTGATTCCGTTTGATATCTTCCACCAGTCCTGTTTTTTCCCAGGGAATTTGTTCGGCTTTAAATTCTGAGCGTATTCCATATTCCATCAGGCACTCCTTGAGGTCAAAGCCGGTTTCCCGGCTGTACGCCACAGGATCCATTTGGCGCGCAGTAGGAATGGAAACCGCTATCACGTCTTTGGGAAATGTGGTAATGGACCAGTAATCTATGGCAGCGGTCTCGTGGCTTTTGGGATCGTATGGTACAATACAGCTATTGGTTTCTTCCGAATAAAATTCATCAAGGTCTTCAAATGTGATTCCATTGCTACCGAAGTCGTCTTCGGGGCGAAGCATTTCCATCTGGTAATCCACATAAAAAAGATGTCCCGCTATATCAATTGTGGGCAACTTCCCCGTTGATCGTAATGCAAGCGCATCCTGGTCAACGATGACCTCATAATCTGTTTTACCTTGAATTTGCTCAACGGTGTAACCGAATTTTGTCGCCATTCCCTCGGGATCAAGTTCAACCAATGGCGCTACCGTCACGAAAAGATTGGTGTCGGATGGAGCGGCAGTTGGGCCAAAGCTTCTTTCATTTTTGTCATACCAAAAGCTGTAACCCTGTTCATTCACATCCATATCGAATAGGTACAACTTGTTTTGTGGGTTGTCCTTTTCGATCAGATTGTTTGTTTTTACATCAACAAGGAAGCTCGTTCCCTCGATCTCAATTTCCGGTAATGCTCTTTCGTTTTCCATATTTTCCACATTTAGTTGATTATTATTAGGAATCAGCTACAAAGTCATTCGTGCAGCTTTTCAACCTACTTTCACTCTTTTTCGCTTGGCTGGCTGCTCATTCTTTTTTACGGCGCTGCTTAATCCGAAGCGACTTCGGTTTTTCTCGATCAATCTATTTAACCACGACAGTCTACTGTTAAGGATTTCACCTGTGAAGTGCATTTTTTGAGGAATTCTGTCAAGAATTTCCGCTTTATTAAAACCATAAGCCTCAGCATACCCAATGGGATCCATTTCAGCAGGTTGGGGAATAGCGACAATTGAAACACCCGGAGGATGCTCCACAATACGATCACGATCAATGACTTCAATTTTCCCTGTCCGATAATTGTATGGGATTTCGTAACGTTGAGATTTTTGATTATAAAAATCAAGTATATCACTCAATGGAATTTCGCGATGAACAGCGTTTTTTTTCTGATAGAACCTTTCAGCGGAAGCATCCAGATAATAGACATCTCCGGCAATATCAACCGTAGGCAGATTTCCCTTTAAGCGCTCAAGACAAAGCTGCTTATCGATCATGACTTCGTAATCCGTTTTACCAATTACTTCATCAACCGATAACCCGTACTTTTTGGCTACACCGCTTGGATTCATTTCCGTGAAATGGAAAAGATTGACATATAGTACGTCATCAGGTTGCTGATGATAAGCTTTTGCAAGCGTTTGGCTACTTTTTGAGTAAGCAAACCGATAGCCATCTTCGGAATATTGCATATCCAGCACTGAAATCCGATTTTTAGGATTTTCTTTATCCACGATCTGGAATCCTTCAAGGTCTGCGAGCCAAATTCTACTTCGTATCATTAATTCCGGCAATTCTCTTTCCTTTTCCATATGCTCTTGATATTGAATTTGTATTTATCTCCGTGGTTTGCGTTTTACCGACCTTGATCGGTCTTTAGCATCCTTTTTCGTTCGTTGGGTCGTATCTTTTTTCGCCCTGAAGAATGTGAGCGGAGTAAGCCTACCCGTTAATTTTTCTTCAATCGGGTACTGGTGCAAAAGGGAAGTCTCTTTTAGTCCTTTCTGTTGTGCAACGAATACAGGATCGAGACCTGTTTCGTTCGGTATTTGCAACAAGTAGATGTCATTCAGATTTCCTCTTTCCTTTTCAGGATCGACCAGCATTTGTGTTTCCTTATTAAAGTATGCCTGGTAAAACCGGCCATTCTCAATCGGGTGGAAATCGTTCAAGTTCAGCCGCACACTCGGATTATATGCGTCCCGTAGCTCATTGAATTTTAGATCGACGATATATGACTGATAATCAATTTCAATTTCAGGTAGCCGTCCACCGAGCCGCTGCATCACTGCTTTATTGGCCAAATAGAAATTACAATGCTCATCACGGCTGTACTTGTTGAATACGGAACATGCTGCATCGCCCGAGCAAAAGATGGCTTCGGGTAGTACGACCCTGATCCGGTCGTTGGATGGGATTTCAACGTTCAGACCGGGGGCCGAAAGTTTACAGGTTGCTGTATTGTACGCTAAGTAATAGAAGCCACCCTGTGGGATTATCGGAGCCAATGGCAATTGGTTTTCCCGATTCCCGGCCTGGAAAAGAACATTCTTTTCCCGATCGTATTTGAACAGTGTATCAGCGATAAATAGGTTTATATCCATCAATTGCTCTTCCATGATCAGTTACTTTTTATTTCAACTTTATTTTTCATAAACACGTTCCGGTCATTGAGCCGCACCGTCGTTGGTACCTGCTTCCTCGCCAATTCCTTCATCAAACCATGCTCACCATACTTGTTGCTCATGGCGTACACTTTTAGCACAACTGCCACGCCCAGAATTGCGATAATGACAACACATACGATGGAGGGCAAGCCGATGATGTACATGATGGCAAAGACAATCATCAGGGCAACAACGCCACCGCCCAGGTACCAGATGTATTGCGCTTTAAGGCCTTTCAGTTCAATACTTTTATTGATGCCTTTATTAATTGGATATATGGAGGTTTCCATCATTAGATTTTTTTAAATTGCTTATTCCTTTTCGCTTGTTTGAAAGGCTCCTGCTGGTGATCTTTTATCGGTTTGATATTGTCTTTTTGTTTATCCACCCAATCGTACTTGGGTAAACTGGCTACGATGACGTTGCCGTTTTCAACGCCGGCTTGAAGCAGGGTTGCTCCGCTCGGTTGTACTTCGCCAGCTACTTCCGCTCTTGTCCCGTCCGATGTCTTGGTTTCTTCTGCTTTGTTTTTCGCCAGTTTCTGTTGGATTGCAGTTTCCAGGGCTTTCTGCTGCGCGCGCAAATCCTGAAGTTCCGGTTCATGCGGAAACGGCCTTTCGGTCAATTGTTCCAGTTTCGGGATGTCGGACTGATAGCTATTGACTTCACCCTGGTACCGCAGCAAGAGGTCGTCAACCTTATCAATGGCATTCAGGAAATAACGGGCAGCCAATTTTGGGTTGTCTATATTTGGCATACCATTATTATAAGTGTACTTGATGCCTTCCGGATTGCGCATGGCATACAAGGTATTCCAGCGTACCTCACCAGTATTTTTGATGGAATGCCCTAACTGGCTGTGATGCTGGATGTAGAGGGTATATCCATAGAGCGAACCTATTTTTTTAGCCCATGCTCCTTCGTCGAGCGGTTTCCAGTTTTCAAAAAGGTCTATCACATGGTTTCCCAACACCACGCTATCCGTTGATTTAATCCCGATCAGTTTGAGCGGATTTTCTTTGATGCCGTCCTTATTTAATGTCAGTACCGACCGGTAGTGCTGATCATCGGCTTGCAATAGCGCCACCACTTTTTTGGCTTCCTCAAGTTTCCGTTGTTTGCTTGCAAGGCTTTGCCGTTGCTGGGCTATTTCCATGAAGTGTGCCCCACGCAGGGAATCCAACGCAGCGATGCGCTTGTCGATTTTGGCTTTCTCCAACAGGGACGTATCACCACTGAGAATCGCCTGGTATTCCGCGAAGTTCATTCCCCCTTGTTCGTCCATAGCACCCTCGTCAATAGTGCGCACCTGCAGCTCATTGTTTTTCATCTGGCTGATGAAAAATTGTTTATTCTTCAGCAGGTTAAATTTGTAGGCATCCAGCGACCGTTCGGTAGCGTAAATGAAGTTGAGCACCCTATTATTCCGGTATTTTTTAGCCGCCCAATTACCCTGTCTTGCACCACGGCCATTCCGCTGGTCAAATTCCGAGGGTTTCCACGGAGTATCCAAATGGTGACTGGCAATAACCCGTTCCTGTACATTGCTTCCTGTGCCCAACTTTTCGGTACTTCCAATGAGCACCCGGATTTCACCGGCATTGACCTTGCGGAAAAGTTCCAACCGCTGCTTGCGATTGTAATCATGAATAAATGCAATTTCATGGGCAGGGATACCGAAGTCAAGAACCAGTTTTTCTTTCAATGCGGCATAAACATTAAAACCATCAGTTCCCGGCGTCCCGGAATCACAGAAGACCAATTGGGTTCCTTTGTAATCGTTGCTTTCCGCATGGAGTTCTACAATTTTACGGGCGCAGGTGTTCACCTTATTATACGGATCATCGGCGTAGGTTTCCGGATTGATCAACCGCATATCTATCGCCAGCTTTCGGGCATAATTGGTTGCAATAAGCATCCGTGCGCGATCTTCGCGAAATGATAACGGTTCGCGCCCCAATAGTTTTCCATCTCCGGTAGCGGCAAATTGCATGAGCTTTCCAATGAATGCTTCCTGCTCCGGTGTTGGTTTGATATTGATGAGTTGCTCATCCATAGCGGGTTTATCCAGCTGAATGTGTTCCGCGGTTTTATAGTCAGCGATTTCATTGTAAAACAAGGCCAGTTCGGGTACTTTGATAAAGTATCGGAAACGCTCACGGGCAACGATTTCATTGGTCACACTGAATTCAAAATCGGTGGTCTTTTTCGCATAAACAGCAGCCCAGGAATCAAAATTCTCAATCCGTTGGCGGGCAAGTTCCCGCGGCCGGAGGTATTTAAAAATGAGGTAGAGTTCGGTCAGGCTGTTGCTGATCGGTGTCCCGGATAGGAACGTCACACAAAGATCCTGGTCAAACTTATCCTGTAACGTCCGGACGGCAAACAGCATGTTCAGCGCCCGTTGGCTTCCTTGGGTATTTCCCAACCCGGCGACCCGGTTATGCCTCGTGGTGAACATGAGGTTCTTATATTTGTGGCTTTCATCGACAAACAGGTGATCAATGCCGGTTTGCTGAAAGGTTATGCCGCGATCCCGCTTTTTGTCCAATTTAGCCTGTGCTACTTTTAATTTTACTTCCAGATTGTTTTTCCGCACTTCCAGACCTTTGCGCATTTGTTTGGTGATGTCCTCACCGTCGTCCACGAGTTCATCGAGGTCGCGCTCCACGTTGGCAAGCTCATCGCCGAATATCGACAGTTGGATTTCCGGGTCTTGCTCGATCTTCTCAAACTGTTCATGGGTAAGGATGATGCAATCCCAATTGTTGTTTTTGATTTCATACAATAGGCGTTGGCGATTTTTGGGGTTAAAATCATTTTCATTAGGTGCCAGAATGCGGGCCGCCGGATAAGCGGTCGCATAGGCTTCGGCAATCTGCACCACGTTGGATTGCAAGGCAAGAATTGCGGGTTTGTTCACAATCCCCAGCCGTTTCATTTCCTGACTGGCGACGATCATCGTCAATGTTTTCCCCAGACCGACCTCGTGATCAACCAATGCACCGCGGTTCTGCACGATGCGCCACACGGCATCTTTCTGTGATTTGTATAAATCCGTGATTCCCAATCCGGCTAAATCCAAACCGGGAAAGGTCTGGTGGCTACCATCGTATGGGCGGAGTTTATAACAATTATATGTCTCGTTGTAAAGATCTGCGAGTTCCTGTTTCCGTTCGGGGCTTAACGCACTGAGCCATTCCAGAAAAGCGGA
Organism: uncultured Dyadobacter sp.; assembly: GCA_937880795.1. Classification (GTDB taxonomy): domain Bacteria; phylum Bacteroidota; class Bacteroidia; order Cytophagales; family Spirosomataceae; genus Dyadobacter. The sequence goes on from CALGRQ010000553.1 coordinate 7,375, forward strand.
GCGCATCTTTTCAATCTTTTCATGCGCGAGCTGGGTGGCGTCGTTATCCGGTTTACGGGTTGTGGAGCCGTCAGCATTTTTAATTTCGTAGGAAAACTGGGGCGATGTGTTTTCCAGCGCATGTTGCATGAGCGTATAGCCATACATGACGCGTCCGGATATGGGGCTGATCGCATATTCATTGGTGACCTTGATTCCCCGTTGTGCGACTACGTTGTAGGAATCCAGCGAATGATTGTATTTGACAGCACACTTAACATCAAAGAAATGGGTGGCAAATTCCTGATATAAACGTTCCGGTATCCAACGCTCACCCAGATTAAAATCCAGTAATTCAAACGGTATCTTAGCGGGTTGCGATCGCTGAAGCGCTTCCAGGCTTCGCTGATATTGCAGGTTTTCCGGTTCCGTTTCAACGGCTTCCTGCGCAAGTGCAAGCTTGCGTACCACATTACCGCTCAGGTAGTGATCGGTGGTTTCCCAAACGTCTCCCGATGGATTCAGGTAGATGAGATCGCCGAGGCCCTGGATGGTCTCTTTGCGATCACGGCCTAATGACTGGCTGATCAAATCCAAATCCACACGCCCCACTTCATTGAGGCAATGGGCAAGCGCCTCGTGCGGTTGATCGGTTACGAATTGTTCCACTTTCGGCCTGATCGATACCGTGAAAAAGTCCGATTTCAGGTAAGTGTCACCTGCACGGCGTTCGAGCGAGGAAAGGGTAAGTAACCCGCATCCTTGATCTTCGAGTATTCTGGCGCGATTGCTGGTTTGATTAAGTTGTCCATAGACCGCAACAAATTCCTCATAACGCACATTCAATTGCGCGCGGGCATGATCGGGAATGGCTTCCCCCCGGATTTCCGTTTCCGAAAGTTCCAGGTAGGCATCCCGCAGGTCACAGTAATGTTGGTAAAAGGCAATGTTGGCCTGCGAAGATAGCACCTTGAGTTCTGCCCGGGCAAATTCATGATCCACCTGGATCAGCTGA
>CALGRQ010000554.1 GCA_937880795.1 uncultured Dyadobacter sp.
TGAACGAATACAACTTTAATAAACCACAAACTGATTTGATCGTTTCTATTTTTCAAACAATTTCGTAGCAATAATATCAGCAATTTCACCCACCCGCTTCTCCCAGGTATTGGCGGAAGCTATTTGCAAGCGTTGCTCTACCGTCACCTCGGAAACCTCCTTCAAGGCATTTTGTATTTCTTGTGAAAACGATTCGGCAGTGGCGCAAAATGGAACGACATGTTGTGTGAACTCCGCCAAATCGGGATTAAAATCCGTAGCAACAACCGGTTTGCCTGCCCCCAGATATTCAAATAATTTTAACGGAAAAATGGTACTACTCACCTCATCCTTCTTAAACGGAATGAGCGCAACATCAAATGCTTTCAATATAGACGGCATTTCTGAATAAGGCACTGCACCGATCAGCTTTATATTAGGCTCTCTCTTAAACCCATCTGGAATAAATACATCCTGCACCGGACCAACCAAGACAAATGTCTTATCAGGATTCATCCTGGCTACCTTTTTCAATAAGTCGTAATCAATACGTCGCTCCACTGCACCAAAATATCCGATAATTGGTTTCGGAAAAACTTGTAACGCCTCATTCACTCTTAATTCAGCATCCAGAACCTTACTACTGTGGCTCAAATCTGCTGCATTGGGAACGAAGTAGGTATTGTTATTAAGTATTTTCTTATCATTATACAATTTCCTACTACTACATATAACCAAATCACTTCTCATAATAATCATATTTTCAGAAACAACTCCATGTTTCCGATCAAAATCGACTACCAATGGATCCAAACAATGATATATCTCCATCTTGGGCTCCAAATGGTTCGCCAGTCCGGGATAGTGAAAATTGAAAGAATTGATGTATATAAAATCATTTACCTGATACTTTTTGAGCATTCTCTTCAGCTTAAAGGCGAGGAGAAATTCGTTGACGCGCAACGCGCAACGAAACAAAAAGCCCTCTGGCAAAAAATTGATCGAGAATAATACCGGTGGTACAATGACAGATAAACCTGGGATGTCCGTGGACATCAACCGGGTATTAAACAAAGAAAAGTACCCCTTCCTTAAAAGTCCCTGCGTATGGTTTCTTCGTTTAAAATAGTCTTTTAGCGTAAATGGATTTTCTACATAATAAACCCTATTGTGTTGAGCTAGTAGTTTGGCGGTGGTGTAGTTTGTAGACTCTATTTCAGAATCAACACGCGGAAGTCCCAAAATTACGATATTCTGTCCGTTGAGTTTCATTGCAATGATAGGTCAAGTAGTGGCCGAGTATCACACCTGCATCTGACATATAGCCTTCATGTAGGATTTATACGACTCCGCAAAGATTAAAATTTATTTGCTAGAATACTCCCAACATCATTTCTATTCCATGAATAATTAGCTTTATTTACACACTCATCTAAATTGTTTGATTCTCAACGTCGGCCTTTAAGCCTGCTTATGAAAGTTCTATTTGATCATCAGAAATTCACGACTCAACGTTACGGAGGTATAAGTAGGTACTTTGCGAATATTATTCAGGAAATAGGTCGCCTTCCTAATGTTAGTGCAGAGGTTGGCTTGTATTATTCTCAGAACCATTATATAAGCCAAAGTTCATCGGTCAGGGATCAGTATATAGGTAAGTTGTTAAAGTCGGATCGGATGGCACGTCAGCTTTACCGACTTAATGAACATTGTTCGCAGCGATTGGTCCAGCAAAATAATTTCGATATTTTTCATCCTACGTATTACGATACCTACTTCTTGTCGTCGTTAAAAAAGCCGTTTGTAACCACCGTACACGACATGACCTATGAAAAACTACCCGAATACTTTTGGGCTCAGGATCCACTGACGAAAAATAAGCGACTCCATACAACCCATGCGGACGCCATCATTGCTATTTCTGAAACAACAAAAAGCGATTTATTGAAATATCACGAAGTTGATGAAAGCAAGATTTCTGTCATTTACCATGGCATTGACCCTGATTCAAAACTGCTGTTTGACAAAGTGAAGGATTTGCCCAGCCACTATCTGCTATACGTGGGAGATCGAAGTGGCTACAAGAACTTTTATTTGTTTATGGATGCGTTCAAATCCTTGGCCGCTAAGTACCCCGATTTGCAGGTTGTGCTTACGGGTGGGGGCAGTTTGGGTATAGCCGATCAGGAACTACTTATTCGTTTGAAACTTACAGAACGCGTTCGCCACGTCAATGTAACGGATGAGCAATTGAACTTTCTATATCAGCATGCAACGTTATTTGTATACCCATCGCTGCACGAGGGGTTTGGCCTACCTATATTAGAAGCGTTTAAAGCACAATGCCCGATTTTACTCAGCGATACGCCCTGTTTTAAAGAAATAGCTGTCGACGCCTCTGAATATTTTTCGGCAAGAAGTTGGGAAGACATGGCCGTAAAAATCGAAAGTTTTCTCAACGATGGTACCAAAAGGATAGACTATATCCAGAGAGGTCTGGTTCGCCTGCGCGATTTCCCGTTGGACGTTTCCATCCAAAAAACAATTGACTTATACCGGTCGCTCCTTTAATTCACCAACACATCGCGCCAAGTAAACCGGTCTGTCATGATTCCCTTGGGATGCTCTCGGCCAATCCGAAAGCCAAACCAATTTTTGGGTGCGATTACCAGGTTTTTCTTGGGGCACATATATGCTGCCCACCATGCAAACGTACTGTTGGAAATAATGGCCACATCGGCATTCATGATGAGCTGAAAATCTATAATCTCAGAATTGGACGAGAATATGAAGTTTTCCTGCGCGGGAAATTCCTTTTGAACAAAATCCATATCGTCACTAACGAAATAGACCTTGTAATCGTTGAGGTTTTCAATGGAATACAGCTGTCGTTTAAAGTACTCGACGGGTAGTGATATATCCCTTTTTCCATACGACAAATAATCGGTGCGGCGTATATGAACGACAATGGTTTTCTCCGACTTAAAAACATCACCAAATTTCTGATCGAATTCTTCTCTATACTTTTTCTTAATCGCAGGTAGATTATAATTCGTGAGCTGCTTTATGTAAAAATCACTTTGAAAGTATCCGTTGTATACCGTGAAACTCGCAGGTTTGTGATGTTTAGGCGCAAAGAAATTGTGTACGTATATATCCCTTAAGCCAAGCACCTTCGGAATAGCACGCATGCCGACAGAATATAATTTTGAACTTAAAGTAAGATTATGCCAAATTCCTAGTTCGAAATATTTACTTAAATAAGCATGATGCGGATTCGTAAAAAAGTAGGATTTACTCCGATCACGTGATTTGAGATACAATAGAAAAAAATATTGAAATAGCTGATTCCCCAGCCTTCCACTAAACTTTACCCCTACCATTTGTATTTAGTTTTTCTTTACTTAACTCGATTCCTTTATTTACTCCAAATAGGGCGCAAATACTTATTCATAAATTCAGGATAAAACTGAAACATGTATTTGATCGTATTTGCCAGACTAACCCCTACCTCCTTTTTTAATATGACCTGTGCTACGCCAAACCCCAGGATATTCGAAATGAGCGTCGCATATGCCGCGCCCATCACGCCATATATTTTAATGAAGAAATAATTCAAAGCTAAATTGGTTGTACCCAACACCACCAGAAATGTAGTTTTAGTCTTGCCAATCGAATCCAGTATGGTACCAAACTGCCGTCCGTATGGAATTAGCAGGCAATACAGCAATGTAACGTGTAATAGCGGAATAGAATCGGCATATTTTTCTCCTGCTATAAAATGAATTACATAATCCGAAAATAAGTATAGAAATACAACGCCCGGTAACACCAAAGCCAGCGTAGTCCCAACCGATTTCTCATATAAATATTTAACGGCACTTTTGCCTTCCTCCTCCATCCGCCGCGAACTTTGCGGAAAAACTACTACCGCAATAGCATTCCCCGGAATATCAATAAGATTCGTGATTCGTACGGCGATATTAAAGGCACCGGATGCGGCTGGTGACAATAATGCACCAAGCATCATTTGATCCACAGTTCCGGACAGGAGCGAACTAACGGAAGTTCCAAATGAGTACTTCCCGTATCCAAAAAGCTTTTTTACCCAGGCGCCATCAATAGACAACGAAAGCTTAAAGTGATGCCGTACGAAGCTATATGCTGCCATCGTGCTTAACACCACACTTACCAATTGCACCCACACCAATTGTATCAACTCTACCTTAAAATCGATCAGATAACAGATTAATACGAAACCAAAAAAAGATGATTGTCTGATCAAGTTGTTTACAAATATGCCTTGAAACTTAAGGTTAGCCTGCTCCACAGCATTAAACTGCGTTAGGATTCCGGAGCAAACAAAAACCAGTGCATATAGATATAAAAGATTGATTAATTGTGGCGATTCCCATACGCTGGATAAATACGGGGCAAACATGATGATTAGACCAATACAGAACAGCGTAATCAATATACTGATGGCCGTCGAAGCTGAAATAATTGTAGTCTGTTCAGATTTTGGCGCAGCTGAAAGATACTTAACCAAGGCGTTTTGAATAAGCCCGCTGCGAATCGCTTCTAAAATTGTAGTTGCGGACATGAAGAGGGTCCATACCCCAAAATCCTGTTTACTCAACACGCGAACCAGTATATAGAATCCGGCAAACCCAAAAAATACCCCAGAGAAGTTCTGAAGTATGTTGATAATTCCTGACTTTAGCCAATATTGGTCCTTCTCCTTAACCGCCATAAACTACATATAGTACGTCTTAATAAACTCCTTTACCTCGGCATCAGTTGTGGCATGAAGAACCTTAGCACCAGAAAACTTGGGATACAACTTTTGAAAACACTTAAAGTGATGTTCCGGCCCCTTTTTGGATAGAACTAAATTGACTCCTCCAAAATAACTCGCCAAGGCCGCCGTGCCCCCATGTATGGATATAAAATGCAGTGCATTCGCATATACCATCATCTGCAAGTGATTGAAGTTATTAGCACCCGCTTTATTCTCCACAAACAGATCTTCCATAAGAATTACCTCGGGATGTTCCTTTTGAAGCCAGTCGAATTCGTTTAAATCGTAAATGTCGCTGTTATCCATCGTAATATTTTGAGGCCTCGGGCGATTGTATATGACCGTATATTTATCCTTTAACTGGCTCAATATATAGTCTATAAGTTCTATGCTGTAATAACTGATCGGCGGTCCGTCCCATTCCATATTATAGCGGTTGGCTAGAATAAGAATCGGCTTGTCATATACATAAATATCATTTTTGTATTGTGCTTTTAAAGGAACTGGTAGCCATTTCTTCATGTCATAGTTTTGACTGTAAAGAATCCTTGGCATTTCAAAATTGTAGTTCCCCTCGTTGGTTCTGGTATCAAAAACCTCCTGATGATTTTCGGAGAAAAAATACATTTCCTTGGTGAACTTTGAAGACCGCGTACTTTTAAGCGTACCGTTCTTATAGTGCCAATAAGCAAATGGCAAGGCAAATTGTAGCTCAGGAGCAAACTCGCCCTGAAACGCCAAATTTTTATACGAAGGCTTGGAAATATAATCCTTCCAGAAATATTTAAGTTGACCTAACTGACATGCCATCGTATGCCGGTAGTAATAGCGGATATCTATGGGAAGTTTCCCATAGCGAATGAGAACCAGCAGACTGAGAAACTTATTTAATATCTTCACTGCGTTGAGTAAAATCTGGGTTTTGGTAAACATTGTATCGGCTCCTACCCGCCCCCCTTCATCCTGTTGCCAATTCTAAGCATCAAAAATATAGTATTTTACTTCACAAAGCTAGTTGGATTTAAAATGTAGCAATATTTCTATACATCATAATATTCATACTCACGAATAACATTTATATTTGAAAAGAAAAATTTTACCCGATTCTTACTCAACAGTCAATTGTAAACATATCGTATGCCTGCTCTAAGTGTTCCTAAATGGGTTCGTTCCCATTTATACGAAAACCGAAAATTCAACAATCTCAGTATTAGTGAAATAGCATCCATTAAAAAGCGATTGGAAAATTGCAGAAATGTGCAACCGGATGTATCTATTGTCATTCCAGCTTGGAATGAAGAAGACAGCATTTTTAGAACATTATCCTCACTGGCCTCTACTACAACCAACTTGAAAGTAGAATTGATTGTTATCAACAACAATTCTAGGGATAGTACCCAAGAAATTTTGGACAAATTGGGGGTGATCAACTATTTTGAGCCTGATCAGGGGATTCACTATGCCCGTCAAATGGGGCTGGAAAAAGCGAGAGGCACTTACTTGCTTTGTGCTGATGCTGATACGCTTTATCCTGAAAAATGGATTGATCTCATGGTTGCACCAATGGCTCAGAAAAAAGATGTTGTGGGGGTACATGGTCGCTATTCTTTTATTCCACCTGGTAACGACGGTCGGTTGGGCCTCTGGTTTTACGAATTACTAACTGCAGGGGTTGTCAGGTTAAGACAGCGCAAACGACAATATTTAAGTGTATATGGCTTCAACATGGGACTAATAACCAAAATTGGTTTGGAAACGGGAGGTTTTAAAACAATAACCAACCGCCAGTATGGCAATATGGTGGGCAGTGATTTCGTGAACGATTCCGAAGATGGGCGTATGGCCCGAAATCTATTAACAAGAGGTAAAATAGAGCTTGTTACTCATCCACAAGCCAGGGTTTTTACATCATCGCGCCGACTGATGGACGACGGTAGTATCTGGAAAGCCTTCCTGAACCGGGTAAAATACCAACTCAGTATTGCCAAGGAATTTGCCTAATACGCACTTCTGCACTCTCATATATCCAAACTTATAGCCATATCATGACCTCACCCGATTCAATAAAAATAGTAGTAGCTAGCAACAACCATTATGCGTTGTTGATCGCAGCTTTGATAAAATCCATTGAATTAAATCATAAGACGCCCGAGAAAATAGATTTATACATCATCGATGATGGCATTTCTTCTTCGAGTAGGGATAAAATTCGGGCATCGGCTAGTCCCGAAATGGTTACCATGCATTGGTTCAAAACACGTGATGCCGTACCAACCGATATCGTGATCCCTAATGACAAATCCGCATTTCCGATCACGACTTATTTACGCTTGTTCGCACCCCAAATCTTGCCTAAGGGCACTAAAAGATATATTTATTTAGATGTCGATATGATTGTGCTAGAAGATATATCTAAGCTTTGGAATTCCGATCTGAAAGGCAACATTATCGCCGGTGTTCAGGATTTATGCGAAACAGCAGGCAGTGAATGGGGAGGTATACCCAATTACAAAGAATTAGGTATAGCGCCAGAAACATTGTATTTCAATGCGGGTATGATGGTTGTAGACCAGGAAAAATGGGTGGAGGCCAACATCACCAATCGCGTTATTCAGGCCATTCAGGACAATATGAAATCCGTAAATTTCCCGGATCAATACGGCTTAAACGTGGTTTTAGCCAACAAGTGGCAACCCCTCGATAAGCGCTGGAACAACTTCGCCATTGTGGACGTCGACCAGCCGTTTTTAATCCACTACCTTGATATAAAGCCGTTCTTTAAAACCTATAATGGGCTTCCCAAGTATCAGGAAGTATTTTACAAATACCTGCGCTTAACCCCCTGGAAAGATCACCAACCCATTTCGGGAAACATCCGTACTGCCAAAAAGGTGATCAGTAAATTGAAGAAAATTTTTATATCCCTGACTCGCTAAACCCGGCTATGTTTCATTTCTCCGATATTACACTGCTGATCACGCATTACAACCGTAGTACATCCCTGGAACGGCTTCTCAAAGCTTTTGCAGACCTAGATTGTCATTTTGGGGATATTGTGGTCTCCGATGATGGCAGCAAGCGCGAGCACATCAATTATTTGATCAATCTCAAAGAAAGCTATTCGTTCAATTTAGTTACCACACCGGTGAACAAAGGCTTGGGTAACAACATCAATAAAGGACAGGATGCGGTAAAGACGCCATATACACTTTATGTACAGGAAGATTTTGTTCCTGAAAAAATATTTCCGATTCACCTCCAACGCTCCTTACGCTTCATGGAGGAACGTAAAGAGCTTGATATGGTACGATTTTATGCCTATTTTAAGTATCCTTATCTAAAACCTGTTGGCGATGGTTTTTCTGAAATGGATTTTAAACTGACCTACCCAGGCTATCGTAAATTCTATTTTTATAGCGATCACCCGCATTTGAGAAGATCTACCTTTTTTCAAAGATTTGGGCGCTATCGGGAAGGCATCAAGGTTGAAGCCACCGAATACGCTATGATGATGTCTGTCCTCAAAAACAAAGGCAGAGCGTTTTATTTTGATGAATTCACGACCCTATTCGAACAAAAAAACACACATGACGAAC
>CALGRQ010000555.1 GCA_937880795.1 uncultured Dyadobacter sp.
CCTCAACAACTTCTTTACCCTGGCAATTAGCCTGCGTCATGACATAGCTCCCTACCATTCTTCGTGCCTCCCGGATGTATAGCTGAGGTGACCAGTTTCCCGTATCACTGTATTCATCCTTAGGATATCCCCATTGCCGCATTTCAGCGCGTAGCTCTTCGGGTACACGGGGATCATTACCAACAAAATATAAAAGCCCTTTGGTATACACTTCATGGTCTTTGACAATGGCTGCTCGCTTGGCGTAATCACCATCGGGATACGCATAGTTCATTCCAATCATGTCCGTAGAAAAACCATTGCGGTTGTTAATATCCGTCTTATGATTTGGCATCGGACTCCAAATGAAGTAGTCAATCAGCTTTTTTCTATGAGGCTGCTTATTCATCAGGCGAAGTAAGAGTTCGTACCGCGTTGGATCGTAGCCATCGGGACGTGTAATAGCAATCTGATTTTTAGGATCAGAAGTCAAACAAATGCGATAGTTATAGGCCTGGGCTTTTTGATCACCTGTGCCATTTGGCGCCAGTTTGTCTCCAGAGATTCCCCAAATTAGACCACTCTCAGGCTTTCCGGGAATTTTATAAGGATCTATACCATCCGGAAACTGATGGCCATCCATAAGTTGCACACCATTAATGGTTTCGTTATACACAGAATTTGCCTCGCGACCGACCGTATAGCTTACCCCAGATTTCGCCAAAAGGTCACCCTCATAGGTACAATCCAGATACATGGCTGCTTCCACCGTTGTGTTGGTCGATTTTGACGGCTTTACACTATTCTCCAATTCAATGGTAGCTATATCCGTCCCCTTTTTGGAGGCTGATACGATACGGCGATTGTAGATGACCTCAACACCGGCTTCGTCCAGATATTGTTGTAAGTACTTTTTTGCAATATGCGGTTCAAAAACCCAATTCTCAAATTTACCGTAATGTTTACCAAGACGTCGGTAAAAATCGAGTGATAAGCCTGTTATGGCGTATTTGTTACCTATATCAGTTTGTCCAAGCCCTCCTGATGTCATTCCACCCAAGTGAATGCCTGGTTCTATTAGCACCACCGATTTCCCCATTTTTTTTGCTGTATACGCAGCCATTACGCCTGCGGCTGTACCACCGTAAATACAAATATCCACCTTGTTTTTTTTAACTTCCGGTGCAATTCCCGTATGCGAAGGAAGTGTAACAAGCATGATGAATGACACCTTTATCACAAGGAGTTTCTTCCAAATGTGTTTTTTCATTTTTTCGAATTTAGGATCTATATCGTTGTCCATTTCGGACAAACCACTTTAATGAATTGGTTTCCAAATAACAGCGTCTGCTGTTATCTTACCGGCCGAACCTTTACTACTCACTTCCACGAATGTATTGAGCCCCGCTTCTAACTGATAAGTACCAAGCGATACCCATTCTCCTGATGATAACCCAATTCTTTTGATCTGCTTTTCGGATACGGTTACTTCTTTAGACATTTTTCCATCACCGATCTTAAAAGTGGTTTGCTCAGATTTATTTTCAACATTAGGAAAGTATGTAAAGAGTTCATATTTACCCGCTTTGGCCAGGTTTGGTTTATATGTAACCGAGTGCTCGCTATTGGCGCCTATACTCGCTACTAAAACGTCTCGTCCATATCCACCTCTCACAGTCTCCCAAGCTCCTTTTATTGATACTTTCTCTTTCTGATCATTATCAACAAGCGTCTCAGGTTCCGAACCATCTAACAATGGGTCTGAGACCAATTTTTGTTGAAGACTCTTTACGTCAATATTCTGGACCGTTGAGCCGGTGGTAATTGCCTGAACCGCAGCAGTAGCAGCCGACTGCCCCAACACCATAAAAACAGGCTCCATTCT